>DOWI01000093.1:16908-36139 GCA_003519645.1 Oscillospiraceae bacterium | reverse complement strand
ACTGATTGCAAATACATCCAACATGCCTGTCGCAGCCCGTGAAGCTTCGATCTACACAGGTATAACCCTTGCCGAGTATTACCGTGACATGGGGTATCATGTTGCAATAATGGCCGACTCAACATCACGCTGGGCCGAAGCTCTCCGTGAAATTTCGGGACGTTTGGAAGAAATGCCCGCAGAGGAAGGCTTTCCGGCTTATCTTCCGTCACGTCTTTCTGAGTTTTACGAGCGTGCGGGACTGGTAGAAACACTTTGCGGTAATTCCGGAAGTGTCACCATCATAGGTGCCGTTTCCCCGCAGGGGAGCGACTTTTCCGAGCCGGTCACGCAGAATACAAAGCGGTTCACAAGATGCTTCTGGGCACTTGACAAGTCCCTTGCATATGCGCGCCACTATCCAGCAATCAACTGGACTTCAAGTTACAGCGAATATCTGGGGGATCTTGCGGATTGGTATAGAAAAAATGTGGGTGAGGATTTTCCGGAATGCCGCAATCAGATTGCGCAAATCCTGCAGGAAGAAAATAAACTGATGGAAATCGTTAAGTTGATAGGCGCTGATGTTTTGCCTGACGATCAAAAGCTAGTGATTGAAACAGCTCGCGTAATCCGCGTCGGGTTTCTTCAGCAGAACGCCTACCATAAGGATGATACTTATGTACCGCTGAAAAAGCAGCATCGGATGATGCGTGCTATTCTGTATCTCTACCGCTCTGTTCAGGCGATTCTTGCCACAGGTGTTCCGATTTCACGTGTAGTCCAACTGGGGATTTTTGATAAGCTAATTCAAATGAAATACGATGTGCCGAACGATAAGTGCGATATGCTTGACGATTATATGAATGATATTGATGATGCCCTAAAAAGTCTAGGCTGATTTTGTTTTGATTGAATTTTTGTATTGTGCAAANNATGGTTATAGAATATGTGGGAGTCAAAGAGATCAACGGCTCTTTGATTGTTCTAGACGGTGTTAAGAACGCCTCCTTTGAAGAAACAGTCGTAATTCGTCTGCAAAATGGGAAAGAACGTACGGGACGTATTGTCCAGATAGAGGGCGAGCGGGTCGTGGTTCAGGTGTTTGAGGGTGCGCATGGCATCTCTCTGACCAACACCCGTAGCCGTCTTTTAGGGCATCCGGTTGAAATGCCGCTTTCTCCTGAATTGCTTGGGCGCATCTTTGATGGCGCGGGGCGCCCAACGGATGGACTGGGCGACATTTTTCCTGAAAAGCGCAGGGATATCAATGGTACTCCAATCAATCCTGTTTCCCGTGTGTATCCCCGCAATTATATATCCACAGGGATATCTTCGATTGACTGTCTGATGACATTAATTCGCGGTCAAAAGCTCCCAATATTTTCTGGCTCGGGCATGCGGCATAATGAGCTGGCCGCACAGATTGTCCGTCAGGCAAAAATTGCAGATGGTGCCGGCTCCGAATTTGCCATCGTTTTTGCCGCGATGGGTACGAAAAATGATGTCGCTGATTTTTTTCGCCGAAGCTTTGAGGAAAGCGGCGTATTGAGCCGGGTTGCAATGTTTCTAAACCTGTCAAATGATCCGATTATTGAACGGATTCTAACGCCACGTTGCGCCTTGACGGCGGCTGAATACCTGGCATTTGATCGCGGTATGCATATTCTTGTCATTATGACTGATATGACTTCATATGCCGAGGCTCTTCGTGAGTTCTCGGCATCTAAGGGTGAAATTCCGGGCAGAAAGGGCTACCCCGGCTATTTGTATTCCGATCTGGCCTCGCTTTATGAGCGTGCAGGAATGATAAAAAGCAGTCTGGGTTCGGTCACACAGATCCCCATCCTCACTATGCCAAACGATGATATCACCCATCCGGTTCCCGACCTTACCGGCTATATAACCGAAGGTCAGATTGTACTCGACAGAGCGCTGGATAACAGCGGCATTTATCCGCCGGTCTCGGCTTTGCCCTCATTGTCCAGACTTATGAAGGACGGTATCGGCGAAGGCTTTACGCGTGATGATCATTCGGCTATTGCNNTATGCCCGAGTACAGGAAGTTCGCTCGCTAGCATCAGTTATTGGTGAGGAAGAGCTTTCCACGAGTGATAAAAAGCTGATTGCTTTCGGTCGTTTGTTTGACCGGAAATTTATTAATCAGGGTTATCTTGAAAATCGCTCTATCGATCAGACGCTTGATCTTGGCTGGGAACTTCTTTCAACCTTGCCGCGTGAAGAGCTTGACCGTATCGATGACAAAGCATTGGAAGGGCACTATAACCCCGTGAAATAGGTGAAAGCATATAGCCTATACAATTAAGAAGAATTATGAGTGGTGAATCATCTTGGCTGAACAGATTTTTCCTACAAAAGGGAATTTAATAAATTCAAAAAAATCACTCGATCTTGCCAAGGTAGGCTTCGAGCTTCTTGACAGAAAGCGAAATATCATTGTCCGCGAAATGATGGTGCTAATTGATCGGGCTGCCTCAATTCAGGAACAAATTGACAACTGCTATGAACAGGCATACCTGGCGCTGCAGCGCGCTCACGTTGCCCATGGAGTAGTGGATGATATTGCGGAATCTGTACCGATCGAGACGGGCATTTCTCTTAATTCGCGCAGCGTTATGGGGGTTGAAATTCCGGTTTTAAGCCTTGATCCGCAGCCCGTTGAGCTTTCGTATGGCTTTATGTTTTCCAGCGCACTTTTGGACGAGGCGTATATCAAATTTGAAAAAGTAAAAAGGCTGACTGCAGAGCTTGCTGAAGTAGAAAATAGCGTTTATCGTCTTGCAACCGCGATTAATAAAACGCAAAAACGTGCAAATGCACTTAAAAATATTATAATCCCGCGCTTGTCCGGTACAGTTAAAGCCATAACCGATTCACTTGAAGAAAAGGAACGTGAAGATTTCTCAAGGTTAAAAGTAATAAAGATGCAAAAACACACAGGTGAAAAGAAGAAATAGGGCAGGAAGACATTCACTTAAGCAGTTGGATCAAGATTTTATTATAGCACGTATTACAAGTGCAATGGGAATCTTACTTTACAAGCATTCATAGGACTTTTTTGTGATTCCCTTTTTCACATATTGATGATATAATATGAAGAAAATGTTTAGATTAGGTCTCTATCAGAAATAAGGGCGGTATTATCACGAATGAATAGTAATTGTCTGGTCGATTTTCATATGCATACCGAGTATTCGCCGGATTCAGATGCATCAATGGCATCAATTTGTAATGCCGCTGTAGTAGCGGGGCTGCAGCGAATCGCAATCACCGATCATGTGGAGATTCCGGCGTTATTCGCAGATGGGTATGATCGCACCGCTGCACTGTCTTTTGCGCAGGCGGGTGGAATGCAACTTTTGTTTAAAAATAAGCTGCAGATTGAGCGTGGAATCGAGCTGGGTGAGCCGCTACACGATCTGGAAAAAGCAGAGCAATTTCTTGCTTCCCATAAATTTGATTTTGTTCTGGGTTCCCTGCATAACCTGAAGAATGACACAGATTTTTACCATTATGATTTTACAAATGTTGAAATCCGTCCATTAATGAACCGATATTTTGACGAGGTTTTAGATATGGTGCGTTGGGGAAAATTCCACTCACTGGCGCATTTGACATATCCTTTTCGATATTTTCCTGATCAATCGTATGCTGCAGACTACAGCCCGTGGCAGGATTCGATTGATTCGATATTCCGTACACTCGCCCAAAAAGGAATTGCCCTTGAAATCAATACATCAGGCTTACGCCAGCCCATGCAAAAAACTTTACCGGATCTTCCGCTGATCTGCCGTTTCAGGGAACTTGGTGGTGAAATGGTTACCGTGGGATCCGATGCACATTTTCCAAAGGATGTAGGGAGTAATATTATTGATGGGATTCAGATCGCAAAGCAGGCTGGATTCCGGCATATTGCAGTCTTTCACAGGGGAAAGTTAGAAAAGTTGCCAATTGAGTAGGTCGGTTTCGTTCATATTACGCATATAAAAGGAGCTTTGGAAAATGGATAAACTACTCAAATTGCTGGATAGCAATGCCCGTTTGACAAATACGCAGCTTGCGGTCATGCTTGGCTGTTCGGAGCAGGAAGTTTCGGATCACATTGCAGGATGGGAACGCGACGGCGTAATACGTGGATATAAAGCGATTATTGACTGGGAACGTACCGACCGTGCTTACGTTACAGCTTTGATTGAGCTTCGTGTTACGCCAAAACGTGATCTCGGTTTCGAAGGAATTGCCGAAACCATCATGCGTTTTGAAGAGGTTGAAAGCGTTTATCTTATGTCCGGTGGATATGACCTTGCTGTTATCGTTAGCGGTCAGACGTTCAAGGACATCGCTATGTTTGTAGCAAAACGTCTGTCCACACTTGATTCTGTGCTGTCAACCGCTACTCATTTCGTGCTGCGCCGTTATAAAGACAGCGGCGTATTGTTCCTTGGAGAGGAAAAGGATGAGAGAGGGGTTCTATAATTAGATGAGTTATCGGATAAGGCTGAATAAAACTCTGGAACAGCTCAAACCCTCAGGAATCCGCCGGTTTTTTGATATCGCCTGTGAAATGGATGATGTGATTTCGCTTTCGATCGGTGAGCCGGATTTCTCAACGCCATGGCATATCCGTGAAGAAGGGATCAACTCACTTGAGAACGGAAAAACATGGTATACGCCCAATGCTGGATTGGCAAAACTGCGGGAGGGTATCGCAAATTACACCCAAAGGCATAAGGGACTGTGCTATGATCCCCAAAAAGAGATATTGGTTACGGTTGGGGGGAGTGAGGCGATTGATCTTGGACTTCGCTCGCTGATAGAGCCGGGGGATGAAGTGCTGATCCCGGAGCCAAGCTTTGTATGCTACAGTCCGCTTACCGAAATGGCAGGAGGAATCCCTGTTCCCATTGTTACAAAAGCGGAGGATGCGTTCAGACTTACACCCGACGCATTGCGCGCCGCGATTACGCCGCGTACCCGTGTATTGATTATGCCGTTTCCCAACAATCCAACCGGAGGGGTTATGCGTCGCGAGCATCTTGAACAGATTGCCAAGGTGTTGATAGAGACGGATGTTTTTGTTGTTTCTGACGAGATTTACGGCGAATTAACATATGGCGACCGCGCCCACGTCAGCATTGCATCCATTGACGGTATGCAGGAGCGTACCATGCTGATCAGCGGTTTTTCCAAAGCATTTGCCATGACCGGTTGGAGATTGGGTTATGCCTGCGGCCCAAGTGAGTTGATGGAGCAGGTAATAAAGCTGCATCAGTATGCCTTGATGTGTGCACCGACTACATCTCAGTATGCCGCAATTGAAGCGATGGAACACGGTGACGCCGATGTGGAAGAAATGCGCGCAGAATATGATATCCGGCGGCGTTACATTGTAGATCGTCTGTGCGGGATGGGACTTACCTGCTTTGAACCGGAGGGCGCATTTTATGTATTCCCGTCGGTTGCGATTACAGGTCTCACCTCCGAAGAATTCTGCCAAAGGCTGCTCAAAGAAAAATGCGTGGCTGTTATTCCCGGGACAGCCTTCGGAGACAGCGGTGAGGGGTTTGTTCGCATATCCTACTGCTATTCCCTAAAGCANNCATATTACCGAAGCAATGGATCGTATTGAGCAGTTTGTAGAGAATTACAAGCGTACATAGGGGTGGTAAATTGATTCGTGCAAGTGCTCCCGCTAAGATCAACCTTTCTCTTGAAGTAGTCGGACGAAGGGAAGACGGTTATCACCTCATACACTCAGTCATGCAGGCCATTTCAATCCGTGAAACGATTGAAATCAGCAAACGCAGCCAACCGGGAATTTGCCTGACTGTTTTTGGAGCAGATGTTCGTGCTGATCAGAATAATACCGCTTATCGTGCCGCGTCCGCTTTTTTTGAGAAAACCGGGTTGGTTGAAATTGGACTTGATATAAAGCTGATCAAACAGGTTCCGGTTGGAGCAGGGCTTGGGGGCGGCAGCGCTGACGCTGCTGCGGTTCTGGCGGCTCTTAATCAGCTCACAGGCGCAAGGCTTTCTATAGAAGAGCTCTGCGGAATCGGGGCGCTTGTCGGTGCGGACGTTCCTTTCTGCATTATGGGTGGTACAGCCTTGGCGACGGGGATTGGCACCACATTGCAAAGACTATCTCCTATGCCTGATTGCTTCATCGTGATTGCAAAGCCTGTCCAAAGCGTATCTACGGCAGAGGCTTACAGACTGATTGATGATGCGGAAATATTGCCGCATGGTTTTATGATGGAGGATTCAACTAAGTCTGATATTAAGAGGATTGCCGACGGTTTGTCAAACGACTTCGATTCCGTTATAAAGCTTTCGGGCGTTGAAGATATAAAACGCATCATGCGGCTTTGCTGTGCGCTGGGCTGCCAAATCTCCGGCAGTGGATCTGCCGTCTTTGCTCTTTTTGACAAAAAGGATGCGGCGAACCGCTGCTACAATGAACTGCTGAAACATTATAATGATGTATTTCTGTGTGAGCCGGACAGGGAAGGCGCAAGGATAGAATAAAACCAAAAAAATCAAAAAGAGAGAATATTTTTATAAATTTGATTAAAACTAAAAAATTCCGCCTATAATCCGTTTGAATCAACAACATAAACGGAAAGGCGGATTTTTTATGCATAATAAAACAGAGTTACGTACGCCTATGACAATTAAGCTATTGCGTGCTGTTGCAGCTGCGCTTGTATTATCACTCGCAATCTCTCTCTGTGGATTTACCGGTGAATGCAACGAAATACGCGAAAGGGTTTTAAGACTTCATGTTCTGGCCAACTCGAATACAAAAGAAGACCAACAGCTAAAATTAAAGGTAAGAGACACGGTTACAGAAACTGCGGCGGGACTGTTCGATACCGCGTCAGATGAAGGGGAAGCGCTTGAACAGGCCAAAGCCAAGCTGCCGATAATTGAAGCGGCAGCTCAGCAAAGAGTCTATCAAGAGGGATTTGATTATACTGTGAAGGCAGAATTATGTGAAATGTACTTCACAACTCGGCATTATGACACCGTGACGCTTCCTGCTGGAATCTATGATGCGTTGCGTATTACAATCGGAAATGGTAAAGGTAAAAACTGGTGGTGCGTTGTGTTCCCACCGTTGTGTGTTTCTGCTGCAACCCAAGCAAAAGAAATATCTGACGTACTTGAACCGGAGCAGGAGGAAATTGTAACAAAACCTGAAAAATATGAAGTCCGGTTTAAAATCGTAGAAATATTTGAAGATATCTGCAACTGTTTTCGAGGCTGGTTTGGATAAACCTTACTCTAACGTAATAGAAAAATTGGTAAAAAGCTCCGTACTTTTCCCATTATGAAAGGTACGGAGCTTTTTTGTCTAGCCAAAGAGTTTTTTATTCAAGTTTACAGGCTTCCTCATGCGGGTCTGCAAGTTTTCCGACAATCGGGGTAGGATCTACTCCCTGTCTGCGGTAATAATCTGCAATCGCAGCTTTGATGGACTGCTCGGCAAGAACCGAACAGTGTATTTTATTTTGGGGAAGTCCCCCAAGTGCTTCAACAACCGCTTTATTTGAAAGCTTCAAGGCTTCCTTTATGGTTTTACCCATAATCATTTCGGTTGCAATCGAGCTGGTTGCAATTGCAGAACCGCAGCCAAATGTTTTGAACTTAACATCTGAAATACGTTCGTCTTTCACCTTAATATACACTTTCATAATATCGCCGCATTTGGCGTTGCCAATTTCACCGATACCGTCGGCATCTTCAATTTCTCCGACATTGCGTGGATTTGTGAAGTGTTCCATTACCATTTCGCTATAGTATTGTGCCATTTTATGTCCTTCTTCCTATAAAATTGCTATCATATTTAAATGGTTAGACTACAATCTACTCATATTTTTCGCCTTTGATTATTTTTTCCCATACCGGTGATATTTCTCGAAGACGCTTAATAATCGGAGGTATCACTTCCAACAGAATGTCCACCTCTTCATCGGTTGTTTCATTGGATATCGTAAGTCTCAATGAACCGTGTGCAATTGCATGGGGCAGACCGATTGAAAGTAAAACATGGCTTGGATCAAGGGAGCCGGATGTACATGCAGAGCCCGACGATGCGCAAACACCTTGGAAATCAAGCAATAACAGAAGGCTTTCGCCCTCAACCCCCTCAAAGCTTATATTCACATTACCCGGAAGTCTTTTTATCGGATCACCGTTGAGACGGCAACGCTCGACACTTGAGAGCAGACCGGATATCAGTCTTTCACGCTTAGAAATCAGAGAAGGAGCGGTGTTTTCAATATTATCGCATGTTATTTTAAGTGCATGGGCAAGACCGACAATACTTGCAGTGTTTTCTGTTCCTGCGCGCCTTCCTTTTTCCTGCGCACCGCCCTCGATTAGGCTTGCAAATCGTATTCCCCTACGAATCAGCAGAGCCCCAATGCCTTTCGGACCATGGAATTTATGAGCGGACAATGAAAGCATGTCAATGTTCATTCCGGAAAAATCAACGGGGACATGGCCGACGGCTTGAACAGCATCGGTATGGAACAAAACGCCCTTCTCACGGCAGACAGCACCAATCTCAGGAATCGGCTGGATGGTACCGATTTCGTTATTTGCAAACATAATTGTAACCAGTGCAGTATCGGGACGGATGGCATTTTTCACATCTTCAACCCGTACCAGACCATTCTCATACACCGGTAATAGTGTTATTTCATACCCCTGCTTTTTAAGCGCATTGAGTGTGTGGAGTACTGCATGGTGTTCAAATACGGTTGATACAATATGCTTTTTGCCCTTTTTAGCCATAGTCTCGGCAGTCATTCTTATCGCCCAGTTATCCGCTTCGCTTCCTCCGGATGTAAAGAAAACCTCATCAGAACGGCAGTTAAGATAAGAAGCAACCATGTCCCGTGCTTCATCAACAGCTTGTCGTGCATTTTGTCCAAAACTGTAGAGTGAGGAAGGGTTTCCATATTGCTCGGTCAGGTAAGGCATCATTTTTTCCAAAACCTGTGGATAAAGCTGAGTTGTTGCAGCGTTATCCGCATATATTAAACGATCCATAAAGATCACCAGCCTTTTTTGATCTAAACTTCTATGATTTTACTTTCTAAAATTAATATATACCAATTTAGTGTATTATGCAATAGGAAAATTGCAGATAATTACTGTAAATGAAGATATAATTTTAGTAGTATTATCGTTTCCTGCTATTTATACTTCTGAGCAGATGCCACTGCCAGTTTGTCACAGCGTTCATTTTCTTCATGCCCCTCATGGCCCCTAACCCATACGAAAGTTACCTTGTGGATGTCGAGCAATGTCAGAAGCTTATCCCATAGGTCGGCATTCAGCGCCGGTTTTTTGTCTGCTTTTCGCCAACCGTTTCTTTTCCATGAACGTGCCCATCCTTTTTGTATAGAATCAACCACATATTTTGAATCACTGGTAAGTATAACCTCACAGGGTTCGCGCAAAGCAGACAAGCCTTCGATTACAGCGGTCAGCTCCATACGGTTGTTTGTGGTACTGGGTTCGCCTCCTGTTATTTCCTTTTCACGCCCGTTATAGCGCAAAACAACGCCCCAGCCGCCTGGTCCGGGATTGCCGGAACATGCACCGTCTGTAAACATTTCAACCTTTTTCAAGTAAACATCCCGCCTTTATATCAGTATTAGGACAACTCTTCTTTTAGAGAATCGGACTTCGGTGTTTTCAGCTAAAGAAACAACATTCATACACGTACGCATTATATATTAATTTAACCGGATTCACAAGAAAAACCTTGATTAATTTTAAGCCGAAGGCCTAAACCTACAGTTCGCGGTCAATACTAATCACATGAAAATTGATGCGAAGGGACTGGTTGATTAATGAGAGCGGTTATTATGGCCGGCGGAGAGGGGACGAGGCTTAGACCACTGACTTGTGACTTGCCAAAGCCTATGGCTAGCCTTTGTGGGCGCCCTATAATGGAGTATATACTTGATTTGGTTGACATGCACCATATAGATAAGGCGACTGTTACACTTCGTTATCTTCCCTCAGCCATATCCGGGTATTTCGGGGAAAGGTATCGCGGTATATCATTGCGTTATACCGTAGAAGATAAGCCGCTTGGAACTGCCGGTAGTGTGAAAGGCGCAGTACAGGGAATCGGTGAAATGGACAGCAGTGATATACTTGTCATCAGCGGTGACGCGCTTACCGATTTTGATTTAACTGCCGCCGCAGAATTTCATAAAAAAAGCGGTGCTGCAGCAACTCTTGTTATCACTCAGGTTGATGATCCCAGAGAATATGGCTTGGTACGTGCTGACTCAAAAGGACGTGTACTGGGATTTGTTGAAAAACCGGGATGGGCACAGGCAGTAACAGATGCGGCTAATACTGGAATATATATACTATCGCCATCGGTGTTATCATATATTCCGGATGATACAGCCTTTGATTTTGCAAAGGATTTATTTCCCTTGCTGTTGAGAAAGGGTATTCCGCTATTTGCATATGAAGCAAACGGTTATTGGTGCGATATCGGGAATCTTACCACATATCTGACATGTCAGCGTGATATTCTTGAGGGCAGGTTGCGCACTATTCCGGCTCCTGAAAACGGTATCTTATGCCGGTCGGATCGTCCTCAAGGGGGATATACAATTACTCCACCTGTGTACATCGGAAGGGATGTCAATATAGGAGTAGGAGCACAGATAGGGCCATTCGCTATATTGGGTGACGGTTGTCGGATTGGAAACGGGGCAAAGATAAGGAGCTCTGTTCTTTTGGAATCGTCATATACGGGGGATCGGACTTCATTGACCGGAACTCTTCTTTGTCATGGGGCTTCGGTTCGCCGCGGTGCCTCCCTATTTGAAGGATCGGCAATCGGTTCGGGAAGCGTAGTTGGTGAATATGCAACGGTTTTTCCCGATGTTAAGGTATGGCCGAATAAGCATGTGGAAAGCAATTGCGTCTTACGGGATAATGTACGGGATGGGTGTGGTGCTTCGGTTGCTTTTGATGATGCGGGATTGACAGGTGAAACCGGTGTAGAAGTGACACCGGAGCTGTGTGCCCGTGTCGGAGCGGCCGTGGGAAGTCTTGCAGATGGAGAAAAAGTAGCAATCGGATGCAGTAGTGATCAGGCAGCCGCATCTTTAAAAATGGCGCTTGCGTCCGGTGTTCTTTCAACGGGCAGTGTTGTATGGGATTTTTANNGATTGAACCTCAGTTTGATTTCTTTGTTAATTTCGCAAGAATTCACGCTGGTGTATATATTTGCGGAGGCCCAAAATCCTGCATTCGCTTGACGGCTGCCGGAGGTCTTCCCGCAGCACGCAATATTGAGCGCAATGTCGAGGCGCGATTAGCAAGCGGCGATTTTAAGCGGGTAGGATGGGAGAATATTCGTGAAGTAACAGACATGAGCAGTATGAGGCAGTTATATAGGCAGGAGCTAATCAGTATGGCTCCAATGGGGTTGGACGGTTTATCCGCAACTGTACGTGGTTCAGACTATGAACCTACTAAGCTACTGGCTTCTGTTCTGAGTACACTGGGGTGTGCTCCGAACGGTGACCTGCGCCTACATTTGGGAGCAGGAGGCCGGAGACTTTCCATATTTGAACCCGAGGCTGGTTATGTATGGCCGGAGCAGACACTTGCGCTTTCATGCTTGATTGAGCTGGAGCGGGGCAATGACATCGCACTCCCTTATGATGCCCCAATGGCAATTGAACGGCTTGCAGAACAATATGGACACAGAGTGAAAAGATACCTGAACTGTCCGGCTGATGACTGCGATGCGGATGCGAGGTACCTAGCGGCAAGCCAGTTATGGGCAAGGGACGGACTAATGATGTCGGCTCGCATTTTATATTATATGAAGCAAAATAATATTTCACTTTCTGAACTCCTGCGGAGACTTCCAGGATTTGCGGTTGCTACCAAGACCATTAGCTGTAATGTTAATCCAGGCAGAGTATTGCGTGAGATTTCAACCGATTATGAAGAAGGAGGCGAAGGAACTCGCATCAAAACAAAAAACGGTGTTTTGTTTGTGCGCCCGTCTAAACGGGGAAAAAAACTTATTTTGATTGCGGAAGGCGCCGATACAGAGGTTGCAGCCGAGCTATGCGGTGAGTTGGAACAAAAACTTGCCACTGTTTTCCTTGACATTGAAAGAGAAACAAAGTAATATTAATAAGATATATGGGACTGTATGTAGTCTCAATCTGCGGACGGATTTTTTCTTGGTATTGGTATGTGTTCGGAAATGAATACACAAAACGAGAAGGGATTATAGCGCAAGCTTCACATGCGTGAGGCTCTTTTCTTAATGCAATTAAAGCAGATTAATTTAGAAATAACCCATTTTAGGAATGGGTTTTGCAGTGCTGACCTACTTTAAGGCATTCGGCACGATATTTTGAATGGAGGTTTATTTGTGACAACCGACGGAAAAAAAATAAGCGAACAGGGACAGATGCGCACTTCAAAGCAAGGAACTCCCAGGCAGGAAAATCGTTCTGCGGGCGGTAGAAAGAACGGTCTTTCGACAGCAAAGACGGGAGCCGGCAGCAACAAAGCATCATCTGCGCAAAGTAAGGCGGCGGCAGCCTTAAGCCCCGAAAAACAACAGGGAAGGTATCGTCGTCAGCCCAAAAGGGAAGCTTCAGCTTTGCCGATTAGGCTTACGATGTTAGGCGGTCTGAACGAGATTGGTAAAAATATCACCATGTTTGAATATGGTGACGATGCCTTTTTAATTGATTGCGGTATGGCTTTTCCGGACGATGATATGCTGGGTGTGGATATTGTTCTTCCGGATTTTACACATGTTATTAAAAATAAAGATAAAATCCAAGGTATTGTTCTTACGCACGGACATGAAGATCATATCGGAGGACTGCCCTATCTTTTAAAGGAAGTGAATTTTCCTATCTACGGAACAAGGTTAACTCTTGCACTTGTAGAGTCAAAGTTGAAAGAGCACGGCCTTTCTGGCAAGGTGCAACTTAATGTAGTGCAGCCAGGAAAGGTAATTCCGTTTGGCGGCGTTTCTGTAGAATTCATTAATGTAAATCATTCAATACCAGATGCTGTCGCATTGGGAATTAAAACCCCCCTCGGTTATGTTGTTCATACAGGTGACTTTAAAATAGATTTTACCCCGGTATTGGGCTCAATGATTGATCTTCCGCGTTTCGGCGCGCTGGGAAATGAGGGCGTTTTGGCTCTTCTGGCAGATTCAACCAATGCAGAAAGGCCGGGATTTACGGCAAGTGAGCGGGTTGTAGGGGAAAGCTTCGAAAATCTGTTCCGTAAAGCAGAAAATAAGCGTATTATTATCGCTACATTCTCATCCAATATACACAGGATACGCCAGATTATTGATGCAGCAGTAGCAGACGGTCGTAAGGTTGCCGTATCCGGACGAAGCATGATTAATGTTGTTGGTATCGCAAGTGAGCTTGGCTATCTTCAGCTCCCTGAAGGCGTTATTATTGATATTGATACCATTAACCGTTATCCAAAAGATAAGGTTATTTTAATTACAACCGGCAGTCAAGGTGAACCGATGTCGGCTTTATCACGTATGGCTTTTTCCGATCATCGCAAGGTTGAAGTGGGACCCGATGATTACATTATTATTTCTGCTACACCCATTCCGGGAAATGAAAAGACGGTAACAAAAGTAATTAATGAACTTATGAAACGCGGCTGTGACGTTGTGTTTGAGAAAATGTACGATGTACATGTTTCGGGTCACGCATGTCAGAAGGAGCTTAAAACAATTCACGGATTGACCCGCCCCAAGTTTTTTATACCTGTTCACGGCGAGCAGAAGCATATGCGTAAAAGCATACAAATCGCAAAGTCTATGGGAATGGGTGCCGGTAATGTGCTAATCCCCGATATCGGAAAGGTGATTGAAATCACGGCTGATAAAATGGAGATTGTTGGATCTGTACCTGCGGGGCGTATGCTTGTGGACGGTCTGGGTGTCGGCGATGTGGGAAGCATCGTTCTTCGAGACAGAAAGCATCTTGCAGAGGATGGCCTGATCGTGGTAGTGGCTTGCATCGATGCCGCAAATGGTGAACTTATTTCAGGACCGGATATTGTTTCACGCGGCTTTGTTTATGTCCGCGAGTCTGAGCAACTAATTGAGGAAGCAAGAAAACTTGCACGTGAGGTTTTGGAAAACTGTGTCCGTGAACGCTCATATGACTGGACCACAATGAAAACCAAGGTTCGCGATGAGCTGTCTCATATGTTGTTCCACAAAACAAAGAGAAGTCCGATGATACTACCCATAATTATGGATATTTAAAAAATCTAATATTTAATGTATAATGGTAAACACAAATGCTGACGCGGCTGTTTCATTGGCATTTGAGACAGTCACGTCATCGCGATTTACAAATTAACCCGAAAGGCAAGGTAACAGACTATGAAAAAGCGCCGAGTTTGGAGTATCACGCCACCGGTTCTAATTCTTGGAACAGCTTTGTTGCTGGCAGTCGGGGTAACATATTTTCTCAACCGCATTGTTTTCTTTGCCGAACTTGGGTTGACAGTATCAGTAATAGCTGTTGCTTTCGGATGGATGATTTACACCAGACGCGGCATTCACAGTACGCTTTTAAGTGTTGCCGAAAGCCTTGATCAGACGAGCAAGGATTCACTTTCCAGCTCACCTTTGCCCGTAGTGGTTTGTTCTGAGCAGGGCGAAATCCTTTGGTATAACGTGATATTTCAAAATGAGGTGCTTGAAAACAATGCTGTTTACGGAGAATCACTTAGTGTAATAACCGGAGGACCGAATGCTGCAGACCTTTCTAAGAAGAAATTTGTTGACGTAAGCTACGGGAGCCGGCGTTATACCGCATATATTAGTAAAGTCACATCCGATGATACCGCACTTTATGTACTCTATTATATTGAGAATACCAGATATAAAAAGGTATTTGAAGAGTATATGCTAAGCCGTCCGTCCGTGGTTCTTATTTACATAGACAATATGGATGAACTGCTTCAAAACGCACGGGAAAGTGAACGGGCACAGATTTCAGGTAAGGTTGAAACATTGCTTGAGGATTGGACATCAAAGACAAGCGGTTTGCTTCGCCGTTTCGCAAGTGATCGTTTTTTGTTGATTGTTGAACAGCGTCATCTGCAACAGATCATACTCCAAAAATTTGATATTCTGGACAAGGTACGTTCGGTTCAGACCGGAGCAAAGGTCAGTGTTACTTTATCAATCGGTGTGGGGCAGGGGGCTACGCTTCGTGAATCTGAACAACTTGCAAGGCAAGCAATTGATATGGCATTGGGGCGGGGAGGGGATCAGGCTGCGGTCAAAACCAAAAACGGGTTTGACTTTTACGGTGGTGTATCCCGCGGGATTGAAAGAAGAACCAAAGTACGTACCCGCGTTGTGGCTTCCGCTCTTCAGGAACTGATTGAAAGCAGTGACAACGTTCTTGNNCATGGGACACCGTTTTTCTGATCTTGATTGCTTGGGCGCGGCCACCGCACTTGCTTCCTGTATACGCGGACTTGGTAAATGCGCGAATGTTGTTGTTAAGCAGTCCCAGTCACTAACACCTGAGCTGATAAAAAGATATATAGATTCTGGATTTGGTGATCTGTTTTTAGAACCTGATCATGCATTATTGAATATATCTGGAAAAACCCTTCTTATCATTACCGATACGCATAACCCAAATCTTGTTGAATCCGAAGAAATTTTACAAGCGGCGGAAACGGTTGTTGTGATTGACCATCACCGAAAAATGGTGGATCATATTGATAATGCAGTCATATTCTTTCACGAACCATATGCATCCTCAGCTTCTGAAATGGTTGCAGAGATGTTGCAGTATATTGACGGCATCAATATGTCACGACTGGATGCCGAATCCTTGCTGGCAGGAATTATGCTTGATACTCGCAGCTTTGTGTTCAAAGCGGGCGTGAGAACATTTGAAGCCGCTGCATATCTTCGTCGTCTGGGTGCGGATACGGTTGAAGTAAAGCGCATGTTCTCCGGAAGCATTGAGACTTATAAGGAGAAAGCAGATATTGTTGCAGAAACGCAGATGTATAAACAAGCTGCCATTGCTGTTGACAGATCAGGTTTAGGCGGTCAGCTTAGGATCGCGGCGGCACAGGCAGCCGACGAAATGCTATATATCAAAGGTGTGGAAGCTTCGTTTGTGTTGTTTGCAGATGAAGACTCGGTCAATATATCTGCCCGGTCGCTCGGTGATTTTAATGTTCAGCTTGTGATGGAGGCAATGGGCGGAGGAGGTCATTTGACCATGGCGGGCGCCCGGCTTGCCAATACAACGCTTGAACAGGCGTATAACAGCTTGATCGAAGTGATAGACAGATATAAACAGGATCAGCACAGCCGTGCTCTTTCTTTAAAAAACGCCTATTAGATTATTGATGTTTTTATGTGAAAGGATGAATCGACATGAAAGTTATATTGAAACAGGATGTAAAGGGAAAGGGGAAAAAGGGAGAACTTATTAATGTATCCGATGGGTATGCCCGTAATTTTTTGTTTCCCCATGGGCTTGCTATGGAAGCTAACGCGTCAGCGTTAAATGATCTTAAAAACCGCGAGCAAGCTGCCGCTTACCATATAGAACAGGAAAAACAGCAGGCTGAAACCACGGCATCTATTCTTGAAGGAAAAACACTGAAAATTCAAGCGCGTGGCGGTCAGAACGGTCGTTTATTTGGTTCGGTAACTACAAAAGAGATTGCGGAAGAGCTTAAAAAGCAGTATCATGTATCTATTGATAAACGTAAAATCTCGATGGAAGATATAAAAGCCTTCGGCTCGTATACAGCCGAATTAAAGCTTGGACACAAGATCTCAGCAAAAATCACTGTAATGGTGGAAGAATAATCAGATTTAACATCATGAAAGGAAAAGGAAGAATATTATGCCATCGGCAGTTAGATTGGATACTATTTCCGCACTCGGTAGCCGCAGTCTTGGTGAATACCAGGATGGAATCAGCCTGCCTTATAGTCTTGAAGCGGAGCAGGCGGTTTTAGGTTCAATTCTTCTTGACCCAAACTGCATTAACAGTGTTGCAGATGTTTTGCGGGTTGAACATTTCTATTTGCCCGAGCATCAGGCAATTTATCGTGTTATGAGTGTCAAGATGATGGAATCACAAATCATCGACTTTGTAACTGTATTGGAATCCCTGAAATCAGAGGGCTTTTTTTCAGGAGAAGAGGGGAAGGCTTATCTTTTAAAGCTGGCACAGCTTGTTCCCTCAATTTCAAACATAGGCAATTATGCCCGTATTGTTAAGGAAAAGCATGATGTCCGTACTCTGATTGGTGCTGCACGTGAGATAATGGATGATGCCATGGATGCATCCATTGAGCCATCTGTACTGCTTGATTCAGCTGAACAAAAAATATATGAGATCCGCCAGGGAAGACAGGTCGGCGGTTTGGTACCAATACAGGAGATACTTGCCAGCAACTACGAGACATTCAATAAGCTTGCCTCGGACGATCGTGACGAATTCGTAGGTATCCCGTCGGGTATATCTGCATTGGATGAAATTACAACCGGACTTAACCGATCCGACCTCATTATCGTTGGAGCACGTCCCGGTATGGGTAAGACCAGCTTTGCGCTGAATCTTGCCCGTAACGTAGCTGTGAAGGAAAATAAGACTGTAGCCTTTTTTGCCCTTGAAATGTCACGCGAGCAGCTTGTTAATAGGTTGCTTTCGAGTGAAGCCAAGGTTTCAAGTAAAAAGCTTCGTGTCGGTAATNNCGATGAATGGGCGCGAATTGCGGCGGCATCGGGCGTGCTTTGTAAAGCACCGATGTATTTCGATGATACATCCAGCATTACTGTGCCTGAAATGAAAGCCAGGCTTCGCAGACTAAAAAAGGTAGATTTTGTGGTTATTGATTACCTCCAGCTTATGCATTCTGCCAAACGTACCGAAAACCGCGTACAGGAGGTTTCAGAAATCACACGAAGTCTTAGGATTATGGCCAAGGAGCTGCATATTCCGCTTATGGTTTGCGCACAGCTCGCCCGTGGAACCGAAAAACAGGCAAATCACCGTCCGGCACTGGCTGATTTGCGCGAATCCGGTTCAATCGAGCAGGATGCTGATCAGGTATTGTTCCTTTATCGTGATGAGTATTATAAAAATGAAAAAGAGGATCCGTCCAAAGTTGAAACCGGAACATCAGAAGTGATTGTATCCAAAAACCGTCATGGGGAGCTGGGGACTGTGAAGCTGGCTTGGTCCGGCGAATTCACCCAATTTTCCAGTTTGGAGATGCATCGCAGTGAATGAGTGTAGCAGCAAAAGCTGTTTTACAAAAAAAGTGTTTGCTACTGTAAAGCGTGAAAAAATGCTCAGCGGCGGTGAAAATGTTCTGGTTGCTTTGTCAGGCGGCGCAGATTCCATGGCGCTTCTCAATTTCTTTATTATTAACCGAGGTGTTTTGCGTATTAACAAAATCCTTGCCGCACATATTAACCATGGGCTGCGCGGCGAGGAGTCCGAACGGGACGAGGCATTTGCGGCACAGCAGTGCCGGAATCTTGGAATAGAACTTTTTGTTCATAAGGCTAATGTTGCAAAAGAAGCGAAAGAGTCGAGGGAAGGANNTTAGATATTCGTTTCTTTTTGCTAAAGCCATGGAGCATGATGCATACATTGCAACAGCGCATACATTGAGCGACAGCGTTGAGACTGTCTTGCTTAATGAAGTGCGTGGCTGTGGATTGAGAGGATTATCCGGCATTCCACCCATCAGAATGATTGACAAAGGAGATAGAAGCATTCGGATTATCAGACCTCTTATAGACTGCACCAGATCGGACATTGAAGATTTTTGTTTTTCAAATTCAATTTTATATATGGCTGATTCAACAAACAATGATATTGAATTTTCCAGAAATCGTATCCGTTCCCGCGTCATACCGGAGCTAAAATCTGTAAATCCGGATGTTGAATCAGCTTTTTTACGTTTAATGAGGCATGCACGTGAAGATGGGAATTTGCTGAACAGTCTTGCAGAGAATAAACTTGATAATGCTGCAAAAGCAGACCAGTACGGTGGTTACGATGCCAAAGAATTGGCGTTACTGCCATCACCGCTTCGAAAGCGAGCCGTATCAATCGCTGTCAGCCGGGTTAATAAGAATATTTCGCGCAGGCTCACG
>DOWI01000093.1:0-16893 GCA_003519645.1 Oscillospiraceae bacterium | reverse complement strand
GGCGTTTTTCAGTTAATAAAAGAAATATTGCGAAAGAATTGAATAATATATCTGGTGATGACGCTATAATTCCTTTGGAGGTAGGTATTTCTTGTATATTTTATGGTAGAATATACAAGCCAAAGCTTATGACTTTGGATGAATTTGAAAAGCATAAAAAAATTCACAAAAACTTATTAAAAAACTCACTCAACTATGATAAGATAACAAGGAGTCTTTTTTTACGCAGTCGTCGCCCGGGTGACGCTTTCCATCCTTCGGGTCGCGGCGTAAAGAAAACGCTAAAAAAGCTGCTGGGTGAGGAAAAAATTCCTGCCGCCCTGCGGGACACGCTTCCGGTAGTTTGCGATGAACAAGGAATCGTTTTGGTCGGTGGTTTCGGCTGTGATGAACGAGTGAAAATTGATGAACATTGCCGCCGGGTGTTTGTGTTGGAGAAAGTATAAAAAGGGAGTTGGGCGTGCATGGGGCTGCATGAGGATGTCGGCGAAATATTATATTCAGAGAAGCAGATACATGAAATTGTACAGCGTATTGGTGATCAAATAAGTAGGGACTACGCTGATAAGGACCTTATGATGATTAGTGTCCTAAAGGGATCACTTATTTTTATGGCAGATTTAATGAGGGCAATTTCGGTCCCCTGCTCGATCGATTTTCTGTCTGTTTCAAGTTACGGTTCCGGTACTACTACCACGGGTGAGGTACGAATTTTAAAGGATCTCGATACCTCATTAGAGGGCAAGGATGTTCTTGTTGTAGAGGATATACTTGACTCAGGAATGACGCTTTCCTTTTTGTTAAACAGCCTACAGGCTCGACATCCACGCAGTATTCGACTGTGTACATTTCTTGATAAACCGGAGCGTCGCCGGGTTGATATAAAAGCTGATTATATCGGCGTGCAGGTTCCGGACAAGTTTATTGTGGGCTACGGTCTTGATTATGCTGAGAAATATCGCAATCTTCCCTATATCGGTGTTTTGAAGCCAGAGATTTACGCTGATTAGGCGCAGCTTCGCAAGTATACCTGTATAGGATAAGGAGTGAATGTTTTTGGAATCCAATAACAATGACTATGGAAAAATTATTAGAAATGTCGGATTACTGCTGGGAATTCCGCTGCTTGTTATCGTTGCGCTGTACCTGGTTATGAATTCCCGTGCAACGGTGGATAAGACACTGTATTCTGATATTGTAAGTTATTTTGAGGAAAACACGGTAGAGAAGTATACGCTTGATCTCGGAAACGGTGCGCTTACTTTGACACTACGCGATCAATATCGCGAGGATTTTAATAAAGACGGCAAGGTAGACGAGAGCGACATTATTAAGTACACGGTTCCTGATGTAGGACTGTTTTTGGAAGATATAAGAGAACTCGTGAACGATGCCAACCGAGATGATAACCCCAATAATGATGTGGAGTCGGATTATCATCCGGTGGGGGAGATGCCGTGGATTATTAATCTGCTTCCGTCTCTGCTGATTATCGTAATCTTTGTTGGAATGTGGGTTATGATGCGTCGTTCCCTTTCCTCGATAGACGGGGGAAAGGCGATGGGATTTGGCAAGGCTCGTGTTAAGCAGCCTGCAGATGAAAAGCGTAAAACTACTTTTGCGGATGTGGCGGGCGCAGACGAGGAAAAAGAAGAGTTACGTGAAATCGTTGATTTTCTAAAACAGCCGAAAAAGTTTAAAGAGTTGGGCGCACGTGTTCCTAAAGGGGTTCTTCTTGTAGGCCCTCCGGGTACTGGTAAAACGTTGCTTGCCCGCGCTGTTGCAGGTGAGGCCGGAGTTCCGTTTTTCTCGATTTCGGGTTCGGATTTCGTTGAAATGTATGTTGGTGTTGGTGCCTCCCGTGTTCGTGATCTGTTTGATCAAGCAAAGAAAAATTCTCCCTGCATTATTTTTATTGATGAAATTGATGCTGTAGGTCGTCAGCGCGGTGCTGGCCTTGGCGGTGGACATGATGAACGCGAGCAGACCCTGAATCAGCTGCTTGTTGAAATGGATGGATTCGGGGCGAACGAAGGCGTTATTATGATTGCCGCAACCAACCGTCCCGATATTCTAGACCCCGCTTTGATGCGCCCCGGACGTTTTGACCGACAGATCGTTGTTAATTATCCCGATATCAAAGGCCGTGAGGAGATTCTGAAGGTCCACGCAAGAGGCAAGCCTCTTGCTCCTGACGTAGATTTGTCGATTATCGCCAAAACCACTGCCGGATTTACAGGCGCAGATCTTGAGAATTTACTCAATGAGGCTGCACTTCTTGCGGCACGTAGGGGACTCCATTCCATCACCATGCCGGAGATTGAGGAGGCTGCCATCAAGGTTGTTATGGGTACGGAAAAGCGCAGTCATGTTATTACAGACCGCGATAAGAAGCTAACGGCATACCATGAAGCCGGTCACGCGATTGTTACCTACTATTCACCTACGCAGGATCCGGTTCATCAGGTATCGGTCATTCCGCGCGGCATGGCCGGCGGTTATACCATGAGCCTTCCGCAAACAGACAGATCCTATCGCTTGAAAAAGGAACTGCTGGAGGGAATTCAGGTAATGATGGGCGGACGGGTAGCCGAGGCCCTTGTGCTTGAGGATATTTCCACCGGTGCCTCAAATGATATTGAACGGGCGACTGAAAACGCAAGAAACATGGTTATCAAATACGGTATGTCGGATAACTTAGGACCGATCCTTTACGGCTCATCCGATTCAAACGAAATATTTTTGGGACGTGATTTCGGTCACACAAGAAATTATTCCGAAGAGGTTGCCGCAAAAATTGATGTTGAAATTAAAAATATTATAAATGATTGCTACGCCCAAACCGAGCATAAGCTATCAAGCCATATAGATAAGCTTCACGCTGTTGCACAATATCTCTTTACAAATGAAAAAATGGACGGAGAGCAGTTTAAGACGATTATGGAAAGCGATACCTCGACGGCAAGTGAAATTGTTATTCCGGCAGGAAATATGTTGAACATTTAATGTCGTTCAATTTTACCGCAACAACGATATGGCGTTTGCTTTTGAATACAACTGTATCTCAACAGCATAAAGGCTNNAGCCTTTATGCTGTTGAGATACAATATTTATGCCATGGTTTTCAGCATATCGAGTGTTACATCATACCGCGCAGTATCGCCTTTTATGTATCGGCGGTATTCCTCAAGCATATATTGGGACATTCGTTCGACTTCACGCCCCATGCTTCCGGCGATATGAGGTGTGAGTATAACATTCGGGAGTGTGAAAAACGGGTGCCCGTCCGGCAAAGGCTCCGGGTAGGTAACATCCAAAACTGCCGTAATATCCGTACGCCCTTTAAGAATGTTACACAAATCCGGCTCAACCACCTGCGCGCCTCGACCTGTATTAATGAAAACTGCATCCTGCAGCATTGTGCTGAACAGGCTGTAATTCAAAATTCCTTTGGTCTGGTCGTTGTTGGCAAGATGATTGGAAATTACCCGACAGGTCTTGAATATTTCCTCAAGAGAAACCTTTGTAACGCCCATAGACTTGGCTTTTTCATCCGGTAAAAACGGATCAGAAACATAAACGTCAATCTCAAAGTCTTTGAGTTTTTCAATTACCATACTCCCGATCATTCCAGCGCCGATAATTCCGACCTTATTGCGGAAAATACCCCCCGTGCGCTGCACTAATTCCGAGCCTTCTTTAAATCGATTATGCCTTGTATACATCCGTTTTGCAGCATACGCGTTTTTGCCTGCAAGCAGAATGTGAGCCAACGTGAATTCGGCAACCGGCACACCATTCGCTGCCCATGCGCTGAACACTCGAACACCCTTTTCTAAAAATGGACGTGCAAAAGCTTGAACCGTCCCAGCGGCATAAAAAACGGCTTTTACATTTGGCAAAAATTCATCTATTTCCTCTCGGCTGAGACTAGGCATTCCCCAAGTTGAAAAAATGAAGTCAGCCGACTTTAGCCGTTCAGCATCATCTGCACTGCACGGCCATGTAATACATGGGCCCTCAAGACCCGCTTCGATCTCCAAGGTCTTTTTGATCCATTCCGGGTATACTTTTTCAACTCTGTGAGGCTGCCCTAAAAACAAAGATTTCATATCAGTTTCCTCCGTCTATATATATTCGTATTGTAAAGTTAAATGAAAGTTGAGAACACCTCAGCCCTTCTGGTGCAATAGTTTCACCACAAAACAATGTACCTCCCAAAAAGGAGAGATGTTCTCATGATGAAATCATACCATTTTTCATGTCCAAAGTGCAACAACAACCACTCATTTTATCGTTACGGCAAAGATCCTGATGGTTATCAGAAATATCTCTGCCGGAACTGCCATCATCAATTTGCACCCGAACGCCCGAGGGCGGAGGGGGCAAATTGTCGGCGGAACTACCCGTCCTGCCCGGTTTGTGGAAAGGCCAGCTTCCTACACCATGATTATGAGCATTACAGCAACTACCGCTGCTGCGACAAAAGGTGCAACCACTCATTTTTTGCCTGGAAATCCACAGCTATATCCAGCCCTTCCTTGTCTCAGCTTTTCGGCAAGCATGATTTTAAACGCATGCGTTACCCGGTACAGCTCATCATCACGGCTCTATCCATGTTTTATCTGGGTAAAAACTCGTTTCGTAACATCAGCCTAATTCTGCGTACCGCTTTTAATGTTAAGGTATCCCATACTACAATCAGTAATTGGTGTACGAATTTTGCGCCATTGTTTGATGATATGCGAATTCGACTAATGCCGCTTCTGGACTTGAATTCCGATGAGTGGCACGCGGATGAAACAGTTGTGAAAATCGCAGGTGTTAAACACTACATATGGTTTGTGGTTGACAGTGAAACAAGGTTTGTCATCGGCTTTCATTTATCGCCTCACAGGGATTCCCCGCAAGCTGTTTCTGTGCTTCATGAAGCACAGANNAAAATCACTCTTTGACGGTGTAAAACATATTCGGGTGGAAAGTTTTAAAGACGATATTTCCAACAATCTGATTGAGTGTTTTAACAAGCAGTTCAAAGCATGGTACAAAACCAAACAGGGTTTTTCTTCGTATGCTTCTGCTAACAATCTGATTTCAATGTTTGTCTTTTTCTTTAACTTTATCCGTCCACATTCCGCTTTGGATGGTATGACACCGGCTCAGGTTGCAGGCCTCAAACTTTCAAAAAAACAAAAACGGGAGTTCCTGCTTGTGGCGTAAAGCATTTGTACGGTTTCGGGCGCTATTCTTTCGTGTTATCTTTACAGAGCCTATATATTTCACACAAGCCTAATAGTCTTGCGTATATATTCAATATTTATGTCTGAGTTCGCCTGTAGCGGCTCGCAATGCGTCTCAATGCTGATATCTCCGCAATATCCGTCTTTGACCAAGTCGGCAAGCTGTTTATCCCACCGCACACTTCCCTGTCCCAGCGGAACATGCTTATATTTTTCGGCTGTGTTCGACAAAAAAACGGCATCCTTTGCGTGCACATGGCGGATAAATCGCTTGAGCATTTCGTATCCGGGTTTGTAATCCGAGACACCCGTGACAAATAGGTTTCCCGGATCCCAGTTGAGCCATAATCCTGCACTTTCAAGGTTTTTCAGGATGTCATATACATTTTGGGGCGTATCAGCCCACCAACCCGGCTCGTTTTCCATGCAAATTGTAATACCTCGTTTACTTGCTGCGTGTGCTGCTTCCCCGAGAATATGCAAAACGCGTTCTTTGTCTTCAGGGCGATCGCTGTGGGAACGTTGTACTCCGAAAATGATGAGCTTGTAAACCTCAAATTCTTCAGCAAAATCAAGAGATCTTGACAATAGAGTTCCTGTATGCTCTTCCATTGCGGTATCATATAGGGAGCATTTGAACAGTCCGGGCGATATCGCTGAAATAGAAACGCCTCTATCCCGTATGAGAGATTTTAGTTCTATCATTTCATCGTCCGATAAATTTGGTACACGTTTTCCGTATAAATACCTCAACTCAAAGCATCGAATATCTCTCGAAACTCCATACTCAAACAACTCACGCGGATTGCGATGACCTGTCTCATCACTGATAATTCCAAGGCGAAGCATTATATATTTACCTCGATTCGAATTGCACCTTGTGCGCTTCGGAAGTATACAAGGAACTCAACTACCCCTGACTGAAACCGATTGTTAATACAATAAAACCCATATTTTCGTACAATTCAGACCAAATTATAAACGTAATGTCAACTGCTGTCAATGCGATATTGGAAATAATGTATTTTTGAACAAGTTCGCTTTATTTATAAAACTTTCGATATTGCAGCGGCGTCATGGCAGTTTCTTTATAAAAGGAACGAATAAAATTGCTTGTATCGCCAAAGCCGCAACGCAGTGCAATGTCGTTGACAGGATCGGAAGTAGTGACGAGAAGTTCTCGTGCATAGGCGATGCGGGAGCGAACAATGTACTGCTTTGGACTGCTGCCAATCCATTCACGGAAGGAATGAGACAGATATGAGGGGCTGATATAAAATCGGGTGGCCAAATCATCCAATCGAATATCCTTGGTAAAATTTTCGTCAATATATTGTTGGATCTCGTTAATCGGTTTTCCAAACCGTTTGGTAGAAAAGGGGAAGGAAGCGGGAGATATGCGATAACAATGAATCAGTAATAATTTCAGTAACGCCATGGCGGTGGAATTAGCATACGGCAAGTCCGAACGGTGTTCCGTTAGCATTGCCTGAAAGACTGATTCTGTATTTCCCCAAACGGGAATCGATGTTCCTGACAAGTTAAGGGAGTGACAAAATCCATTTGGTCTACTCAAGAAAATTGATTTCAACATTGGATCGCCGGTGGCGTGGTCCAGCTGAGCCGGGGTGAGCTGAAGGAAATATCTACGATAGGGTTCGGATATAACCTGCAGTTTGTGTTCCTCCAGCTTTCCGATAAACACCAGGGTCTCCGGGCCTATCGTATAGCTGGAACCGCCAATTTGTAAACCTACGCTGCCATCGCATACATAAATGATTTCATGGGCATTATGAAAGTGCCGTTCAAATGTTGCGGATTCATCGGAATAGCTGCAATCCAATAAAGCTTGACCAACCAACGACATGTAATCACCTCTCTTGTGTTGAAATAAAATAAAAACCGATTTTACCAATTTTATCACAAGTTTAGCACACTATCAATCTAAATAGCATGATATACTGTTTTGTAAAGGAAGTGAAGCTGATGGTACATGAACGATTTACATATCGTACGTTGGATGAGGTACGGGAAAGATCAAAAACCATTNNGGAAAACGGTATTTCAAAATCGGCTGGCTATCCAGCCGATGGAGGGGTGTGACGGAACGTCAGACGGAAGACCTGGGGAACTGTCTATACGACGGTACCACCGTTTTGCACGTAGTGGTGCCGGACTGATTTGGGCAGAAGCAACTGCTGTTTGCCCGGAGGGAAGGGCTAATCCCCGCCAGTGGATGTTAACCGATGACAACTTGGATGATTATCGGAGATTGGTGGAGGATATCCGCAGGATTGCCCAAACAGAAACCGGAATTGATCCGGTGTTGGTGCTGCAGCTCACCCATTCAGGACGATATTCCAAACCGGATGGGATTCCCGCTCCGCTTATTGCCCGCAATAATCCACTGTTTGAAACAGCAAACCCCATTGATGACGATCGGATCGTTAGTGACGAGTATCTCAGTAGATTACCTGAAGCATTTGCCCGAAGCGCACGGTTGGCGGATCAGGCCGGCTTTGATGGTGTGGATATCAAGGCGTGTCATGGTTACTTAATGAATGAACTGCTGGCTGCCCATACTCGGCCGGGGCAATATGGAGGAAGTTTTGAAAACCGCACCCGTTTATTTGTGGATTGTTGTCAGGCTGCCAAATCTGCAACAGATGCCTTTGTAACATCCAGAATGAGTATATACGACGGGTTCCCTCTGCCATATGGGTGGGGTGCTGATGCTGATGGAAATCCGGACTTAGCCGAGCCGCTGGAGCTGATTCGTTGGTTTCATGAAAAATCAGGTTTGTCGCTGCTTGATATTACCATTGGTAACCCCTATGTTAATCCTCATGTTAACCGACCTTACGACAACGGGCCGTATATGCCGCCGGAACATCCGTTGGAGGGCGTGGCACGTATGTGTGATTGTATCAGCCAAGTGAAACGACAGTTTCCGTCGTTGTCGGTTGTTTGTTCGGGAATGTCTTATCTCCGGGGATTCAGCGGCAATCTGGCTGCCGGTATGATTGATAGCGGCGCCGCCGATATCGCGGGTTTTGGCCGTATGGCTTTTGCCTACCCTGACTTTGCCCGAGATTTGTTAAAGGGTTCGTTTGATCCCAAGCGAAGCTGTATTGCATGTGGTAAATGCTCCGAGATGATGCGTGCCGGCAGTGTTGCCGGTTGTGTTATTCGGGATAAAGATGTGTATTTGCCATTATACCAAGGTAGTGTGAAAGGAAGTGCTGCTAAATGAGTAAACGCGTTGCTGCTGTGACGGGTTCCCGCCGTGGAATTGGTCTTGCCATTGCTAAAGCTTTGGCTAAAGAGGGCTATACAGTTGTGCTGTCGGATGTGATAACATCGGACGAAGCCCAGCCCCTTGTCAATGAATTGGAGAAGCAGGCATATTCGGTTACATACATACCCTGCAATATCGCCAACGCAGATGATCGCCGTCATTTCTTTGAGAAGATAGTAGAGCAGTATGGTCGCCTTGATGTCCATGTGAACAACGCCGGTGTGGCTCCGCTCACTAGGTTGGATGTTTTAGAGACCACCGAGGAATCATATGATTTTGTCATGGATATTAACCTTAAAGGTACATATTTCATGTGTCAGGAAGCGGCAAACACCATGCTTGCTTGTCAAAAGCAGCTTACAGCGGATGAGTACAGTCCGCGCATTGTTAACATATCATCCATGTCAGCCTACACATCATCGACAAATCGTGGTGAATACTGCATCAGCAAGGCAGGTATCAGCATGGTAACTTCGCTGTATGCCGATAGGCTGGCTGCATACGGTATTCCGGTATTTGAGGTTCGCCCTGGTATCATAATGACCGATATGACAACGGCTGTTACTGAAAAGTATACAAAGCTTATTAATGATGGTGTAACACCTATAAAGCGTTTCGGACAACCTCAGGATGTAGCCGACTGTGTGATGGCTGCAGTAAGCGGACGACTTGATTTCGCAACCGGTCAGGTTCTGAATGCCGACGGTGGTTTCCATATACGCCGTCTATAGGAGGGTGCAAAATGGTTAATACCACTTTACATGTAGATGGAATAGATCTGCCCTTGATTGTATTGGATACGGTGGTAATCGGTACGGGATGTGCCGGGTTTAATGCTGCCGATTGGCTATACACCTTTGGTCGTACTGATATTGCTATCTTGACCGAAGGGGTAAACCGCGGTACCAGCCGCAATACCGGTAGTGATAAGCAAACTTATTATAAGTTATCACTGGCTAGCGATGGACTGGATAGTGTTGCTGCAATGGCTTCCGACTTGTTTGCCGGCGGAGGTGTCAACGGTGACATTGCCTTGGCTGAAGCGGCCGGGTCGGTGCGCAGTTTCATGAAGCTGTGTAATCTGGGCGTACCATTTCCGGTAAATGAATACGGTGAATATATCGGGTACAAAACCGACCATGATCCCCGTCAGCGGGCAACCAGTGTTGGACCGTTGACCAGTAAGATAATGACCGAGTGTCTGGAACAAGCGGTACGTGATAAGGACATACCAATTCTGGATGGTATGACGGTAATACGACTTCTTGTATCCGATGATGGCGTTGAGGGTTTGCTCTGCCTGAATCACGAAGGGTTGGAGCGCCCCGGCATGGGATTGACGGTGGTACGGGCACGTCAGGTGGTTCTTGCTACCGGTGGACCGGCTGGATGCTATTTGAATTCGGTATATCCTGAAAGCCAAACCGGCATGAGCGGAATGGCGCTGGAGGCCGGGGCAGAGGGGGCAAATTTACAGGAGTGGCAATACGGACTGGCATCACTACAGTTTCGCTGGAACGTATCAGGCACCTACCAGCAGGTGCTGCCGAGGTATATATCAGTAGATGCCGATGGCAATGAAAGGGAATTCCTGCTGGATTATTTTTTAGATCCCTTTGAAGCCATGGATATGGTGTTTTTAAAAGGCTATCAATGGCCGTTTGACACGGCAAAAATTAGCGGATCGTCCCGCATTGACATATTGGTCCATCGTGAGACGGCGGTTCTGGGACGTCAGGTATTTATGGATTTCCGTCGTAACCCATCCGGTCTTGAAAAAGGCTTTGATAAGCTGGGTGACGAAACAAGACAGTATCTGGAACGTTCAGGTGCGCTGCTCGGTACACCGATTGAACGGCTGGAGATTATGAACCGTCCCGCCATTGACTTATACCGTGCACATGACATTGATTTGTATACCCAACCGCTGGAAATAGGTGTTTGCGCTCAGCACCATAACGGCGGTATTGCTGTGGATTCCCATTGGCAGTCAACCATTCGGGGATNNGGGATTATACATTGCCGGGGAGGCGGCGGGTACCTTTGGTGTGTACCGTCCCGGCGGCAGCGCTCTTAATTCGGCACAGGTTGGTTCCCTGCGAGCTGCAGAGCATATCGCTTGTACTACTAGGTCTGAAACAGATGTGCCCGACTCGTTTATGCACTTGGCTACTCGTGAGGCGGCTGAAGCGACAAAGCTGTTGGAAGGTCTGATCCGACCGGGCAATGCTTCCACTTTGGAGGAAGAATGCCGGAAGGTTCGCGCTTCCATGAGCCGCAGTGCAGGACATCTTCGCGATCCTGAGGGGATGGAGGAGCTGGAGCGAAGGATTGCCGCTTTGCTATCAACGTTTACTGATCGTGTGATGATTGATACTCCGAAGAAATTGCCGTCAGCAATACAGCTGCGCGATACCTTGGTTACCCAGCTTGCGGTATTATCAGCTATGCGCACAGCTGCACAAATGGTTGGAAGCCGAGGCGCAGGATTGGTTATAACCGCAGATCGTGATGATGAGAATACAGATTTGCCAATTTCTTATCAGCCTGTTAAGCCTAATCCCGAAAATCGTCAGATGGTTACACAACGTACAAAAGACGGATTTGTATCTGCATTTAAACCGGTTCGCCCACTGCCTCAGCCAGATGGATGGTTTGAAACAGTCTGGAATGATTACCGTAGGCGTATGGCACAAATATTTGAGGGAGATCGGTAATCTTTAACGGCAACGAGGAGGAAATTCCATGTTTAAAACAGGTCTGGTATCGGTGTCTTTTCGTCAGGAATCGCCGGAAACGATTGTGAAAGCAACTGCGGATGCTGCATTGGAAGGTGTAGAGTGGGGCGGCGATATCCATGTTCCGATGGGCGACATTACCACAGCACGGCGCATTGGAGAGTTAACACGCAGCGCCGGACTAATCGTCATGGGCTATGGTTCTTATTATCGGCTCTCGGGCAAACAAAACGATCAATCTGAGATCACCGCTCTGCTGGAAACGGCCGCGGCGTTAGAAACGTCTGTTATACGTATCTGGGCAGGCAGTAACGGTTCGGCTGCTACACCCGCTTGTGAACGTGAGGCAATGGCACAGGAAGCTTCCATGTTGTCGGAGATAGCCGACAATTACCGTATTGACATTGCGCTTGAATGTCATAACAAAACGTTGACTGACGACTGGAAGTCTACTCTGGATTTCATAAAGTCTGTACATCATCCTCGTTTAAAGATGTACTGGCAGCCCAACCAACATCGGGACGAAGCATATAATTACGAGGCTGCCTTGCAATTGGCACCTTACACAGTCAATCTGCATGTGTTCCACTGGGATGCACATAACAAATACCCTTTGGCACAGGGTAAAGCCGTTTGGAAGAATTATCTAAATTATTTTAGCAAAAACAATGCCGGGCTGCTGCTTGAATTTATGCACGACGGTCAGTTGGAATCTCTGCCTGAAACGGCAGCAACCCTGCGATCTTGGATTAAAAAGTGAGAAGTTTGAAGGAGCTGAATAGATTGAACACATTTCCTGCCAAAGATTATGCCGCGCTCCTGGCCGATTGGGTACGCCACTCACAGCGGCATTTGTATGTCTGCCGCGAAGATTCGTCTTTAATTTGTTATGGAGCAGGTGAACACGGTCATTGGGGGGTACATACACATCAAAAGGCGATGGCCGCTTTTGCTGTTGCTGCTGCCGATCCGTCTATTGATTGGTGGGTATATAACCTAAAAAGAGACGATGTGTATGCACAGGCTTTGTCTATGCTTCGATACACATTGCGTACACATCTTTCCGGTGACTTTTTATGTGCTGATGGCGGACAGTGGGGGCACAACTGGATTTACGCACTTGGTATAGAGCGAATGATGCACGGGGTACAGGCACTGGATGAAAGGTTGACCGATAATGACCGTATAATGCTGCGCCGCGTGCTTCTGTCGGAATGTGACTGGCTGCTGGAAGAATATCCCGTAAAAGCTGGATTAATAGATAATAACAAGCCGGAGAGCAATATTTGGAATGGTGCAATTCTGTATCGCACAGCCATATTATATCCCGAACATGACAGAGCATCTGAGTACAGAGCAAAAGCCGCAAAGTTCTTTGTCAACGGCATATCCATTCCTTCTGACGAACAAAGCGGTGTTTATTATGACGGACATTCTGTACGTGATCTTTTTGTAGGTGCCAACTTTTTTGATTCTTACGCCTTGAACCACCATAAATATCTCAATGTAGGATATATGGTCATATGCCTTTCCAACATTGCCATGCTTCATTTTACATGCCACTGTGCGGGTGAAGCAGCACCGCCTGCCATATATCACCATGCCAAGGAGCTATGGAAGCTGGTTCGCTCTTTGACCTACGAAGACGGCCGCCTTCTGCGGATCGGCGGAGATACACGTGTTAGATATTGTTATTGCCAAGACTACCTACTGCCGGTATGGGCAATGGTGGAAGATTGGTTGGGCGAAGACTGTAGTAAACTGGAGCGCGGGTGGCTGGAACAACTGCAACAAGAGACGAAAGTCAACGGAGACGGTTCTTTCTTGTCCGAACGTTGCGGTTGTCTGGAGGGGCGGTCACCGGTATATTATACACGGCTGGAATCTGACCGTGCCGCAGCAATATCTATGGCACTTTATTGGTATCGCGTAATCATTCCCCAGAATCGGTGTAACTTCCCGTCTGAAATATATTCATCTTGGCGTGATGAATATCACGGCGCAGTGTATGTGGGCGGACCGAAGCGCCTGGCATCTTTTGTTTGGCATTCCAGCCAAAAACCGCAAGGGCTTTGTCTGCCCCCGGATGATAGCACCATGGCAGAATGGCGAAACAATCTTGCCGGACGGATAGAGGGTATAGGATCAGAGAATGTTGAACAGATTAAACATCATCAAACACATACGTTTGATGGGGGATTTTTAACATATGGTCATTCGAAAATTAAAACTGATAAATTTCTGGCCGAAGGGCAGCAAAAGGAAACCATAGGTACGAAATGGCTGGCATTTGCAGCCCTACCTGATGATTCAACGGTTTTATGTCTGCAATATGCAATAGCAGATAACCGTAGCTTTTTGCGGTCTGTTCGCGGCATTAACTGGAACGTTCCAAATGATTTATTTNNGGTACGTTTCCCGGTCAGGAAATATGACTCTTCGCGGAGGCAAATTAAAAGAGTCCGAAACAATTTCTGTTGGCAATTGGATTAATGCAGATGACCGTGTCGGATTGGTATCGCTTACACCACTAACCATTATGCGTCCGAAGGAGCGGCAGATAGGCATTAAGTCTCACCCGCATACCGGGACACTCTACTGTGATGAGGTGGTGTCGCCCTGTGTGACACATAGCCATTGGGTTGACCGAGGGGATATACTTATTAACACAGGTTTTGCTATGCACACCGGATCGTCAAAATACACGGCCGATTTATCAAAAACAGTCCGGGAATGGTCAGGAATTTCCAATAATGAGGTTATTTCAGTCTGTGCAAAAGGTGCAGATGGTATCGAGTATGCCTTGATTATGTCTGTTTCCGAGCATCCGATAACCATGCCTAATAATATCCGGTTTATTGGCGATGAGATACAGGTTTTAAATAGGGGTGAAGCCGCATTAGTGCGTATGAATTAAGCCTTAGGGTAGGCATTATTAATCTGATTGAAAGCAGAAACAGTGAACTGATTCACAGGGAGAAAATTTAAATCTTATTATTAAATGTCTCATTGAAATAACGAAAATAGAAATGATAAAAGCCACGACAGGAATCTTGTCGTGGCTTTTATAAGTATGCTTATTATTTTTCTTCGTTCCAGCTATACATTTTACGCAGTTCTTTACCCACGGATTCAAGCTGATGAGAGGCCTCGATACGTCTGCAAGCATTGAAATGTGAGCGTCCGACCTGATTTTCGTTTATCCACTTGGAAGCAAAGGTGCCATCTTGAATTTCTGTAAGAATCTTCTTCATTTCCTTCTTGGTTTCGTCTGTTACAAGGCGGTTACCGGTCTCATAGTCACCGTACTCCGCTGTGTCGGAAATTGAATAACGCATCATCGAGAAGCCGCCCTTGTAGATTAGGTCAACGATCAATTTCATCTCATGAATGCACTCGAAATATGCATTTTCGGGAGCATAACCTGCATCAATCAGTGTTTCAAATCCGGCTTTCATCAAAGCAGTAACGCCACCGCAGAGGACAGCTTGCTCACCAAACAGGTCTGTTTCGGTTTCATCCTTAAAGGTTGTTTCAAGAACGCCTGCACGCGCTCCGCCGATTCCCGCAGCATAAGCCAGCGCAATATCAAGTGCTCGACCGGTGGCGTCCTGGTGAATGGCCACGAGACAGGGAACTCCCTTGCCTTCCACATACTCACTGCGAACTGTATGGCCGGGACCTTTCGGCGCAATCATAAATACGTCAATATCGGCGGGCGGTTGAATCTGTCCGAAATGAATGTTAAAGCCATGTGCAAAAGCGAGAGCTTTTCCTGCTGTGAGATTGGGAGCGATATCGTTTTTGTACATGTCCGCTTGGCGTTCGTCATTGATTAAAATCATGATTACATCAGCAGCTTTGGTTGCATCCGAAGTTGTCATGACTTTGAGTCCTGCCTGCTCTGCTTTGCCCCAGCTTTTGGATCCGTTATAGAGACCCACGATTACATCTACACCGCTCTCATGAAGATTAAGAGCGTGTGCGTGCCCCTGAGATCCATACCCAATAACGGCAACAGTTTTGCCTTTGAGAACACCGAGGTTACAGTCACTTTGATAATAAATTTTAGCCATGGTAATTACCTCCTTGCCGTTTTCGCGGCAAATATATTAATGCGAAATTGAAAAGAGGATTCGCACAATCCGTTAGATTAGTGTGGCCGCTTTGACAGTCTGGTGCAATTCGGACCTTTTTCGAGCGCGATGATACCTGTTCGGACAATTTCCTTGATTCCATATGGCCGGAGCAGTGTCTCAAGTGTTTCGGTGCGATCGGTTGTATCCGAAAATTCCAGTGTCAGAGTCGATCTTGTTACATCAACAATGCGCGCACCCATTAATTCTGATATTCTCATGATATCCTCACGCTTTCCGGTTCCGGCTGACACTTTAATTAATGAAAGGGTTCTAGCGATTTTTTCAGACGGGGCGAGCGTTTTAACCTTTATGACCGGAATCAACTTATTTAGTTGTTTTTCAAGCTGTTCAACAATATATTCGTCACCGTCTACAACAATTGTCATACGGGATACCGAAGGGTCTTCGGTAATGCCTACCGCGAGTGAATCGATATTAAATCCGCGTCTTGAAAACAATCCCGAAACCTTGGACAAAACACCGGCATGATTTTCTACCAGTACAGAAATAGTATATTTCAAGCGGCATTCCTCCTTAACGTGATGGGTAATCGGGACTTACATTGCACACCAATAAATAGGGGAGATCATTCTCAAGCATTTCATCAATCGCCGACTCAGCTTCTTGGTTGGATGAGATAGAACGTGCGGCAATACCATATGCTTTTGCAATCGATACAAAATCAGGACTCCCGTCAAGACATATCGCAGAATGGCGGCAACCAAAATGATTATCCTGTAGTTCTCTGACCATGCCGAGACAGGTGTTGCGCATAATCACGATTTTAACTCCGATTTTTTCCTGACAAATTGTACCGAGTTCCATCATACTCATCTGAAAGGAACCGTCCCCGCATACCGCACATACTTGAAGCGATGGAGACGCATGTTTTGCACCAACGGCGCAGGGAATAGAATAACCCATAGTTCCCATGCCGCCTGATGTAAGAAAGCGGCCGTCACGTACAATCCAATTATTTGCAGACCAGATCTGATTTTGTCCCACGTCAGCGCAAATGATTGCATTCGGCTGCATTCTTTCTGAAAGCGTTCTCATAAAACTTTTGGGTTCTATAAAACCTTTGATGGGCTGGACTTGAACTTGAGCATACCGCATCTTACGGTTTGTAACCTGTTGAACCCAATCCTGAGGAGCTTTCCAGTCACAGTTTTCTGCCAATTCTGAAAGGACAAGTCTCAGATCACCTACGATCGGTATGTGCGCAGGCATATTTTTGCCGATTTCGGCTGGATCAATATCAATATGAATAACAACTGCACGCTCCGCCACCTGTCCGGGAGATGCGACTGCACGGTCGCCTACGCGGGCTCCTGCGAGGATTACGAGATCGGCGTCGCGGATCGCTTTGTTTGCAGGGACGCAGCCATGGCTGCCCAACATCCCCATATTCAGCGGGTGTTCGGTGGGGAGAGAGCCAATTCCCATCATGGTGCAGATAACAGGAATGCCGCACCGGT
>DOWI01000088.1 GCA_003519645.1 Oscillospiraceae bacterium | reverse complement strand
GAAGCCGCAAGAATAGATGGCGCCTCAAGATCACAGCAATTTAGATTCATAACTTTCCCATTACTAATGTACCAGACAATTCCGCTTATGATTATGAGCTTTGCATATAATATGAACAACTTTGGGGGCGTTTACTTCCTTACAAACGGTAACCCGCCTGACAGCCTCACCACGCAATCCTTTGCCGGAACAACGGATACTTTGATCACATGGATGTATAAGCTGACGTTGGAACAGCGTCTTTATAACAAGGCGTCTGTNNAGCCATAGTGATGTTTATAGTTATTGCACCCTTTGCGTTATATAACTTTTCAAAAACAAAATCGTTTAAGGATGGTGAGCTATGATGAAGAAGGTTATGCATGTTATTAGATATATCTTTATCCATTTAATTTTCATCATAATATCATTTTTAATACTTTACCCGCTTGCCTTTGCAATAGGTGGTGCTTTTAATCAAGGGAAATCACTGGCGTCAATGAACATTCTTCCAATACCCAATAATCCAACCACAGAAAACTTCACTAGGTTATTTACAAAAACAAATTATTTGAATTGGTATAAGAACTCGTTTATAATTGCATCGCTTAATACGATCTTTACGACGATTATAGTTATGATAACAGCCTATATATTCTCAAGATTTAAGTTTAAGCTGAAAAAACCGGCGCTTATGAGCTTTTTAATTCTTCAGATGTTTCCCAGTGCAATTGGCATGGTTGCTATCTATGTCATTTTAAACAGTATGGGGCTTTTGGATACCTTAATTGGGCTTGTTCTTGTTTATACAGCAGGTAACATCCCATATAACACCTGGCTTTTAAAAGGATATTATGATTCTATTTCAAAGAATATAGACGAAGCGGCGAAAGTGGACGGGGCAGGCAGCCTAACTACATTTATAAGAATAATCCTGCCGAATACATTACCGATGATTGCTTTCCTAGGTGTGACAAGCTTTACAGGGCCCTGGATGGATTTCATTCTTCCAAGATTCGTTTTAAGAAGTGACAAAAACAAAACATTGGCGGTTGGGCTGTTCGAAATGATTAATGGTCGATCAAATGATAATTTCACACAATTTGCAGCGGGTGCGTTGCTAATATCAATACCGTTTGTAATTCTTTTTGTTGTGAACCAAAAATATCTGGTAAAGATTATGTCTAGCGGTGCGATTAAAGAATAATAGTTTGGCGGAACAAGTTCCTTGTGTGTAATCAGTTTACCGGATAAGCGGGTGGTTATGATTAATCATAAAGGAGGATAATTAAAAGTGCTTAAAATGCAAAAAGTGCCCAAAAAATTTAGGGTTAAATTGCTGCTAATATTAACAGTTATAATATGTATGGTCCTCGTCTCTTATGGTCTATATAGAATAAAGAATACAAGCTCCATTTATGAGCTGGGTCGTGCCGAGCAGAAGGCATCCGGTAATAGGCAGGGCGTGTATTATGAAATTTTTGTAAGGGCATTTGCTGATTCAGATGGAGACGGGATTGGAGACATAAAAGGCCTTACTTCAAAGCTTGATTATCTAAACGATCGTAATCCAAAAACAACAAGCGATTTAGGGATTACAGGTATATGGCTTATGCCAATAAATGAAACTGTTTCATATCACGGCTATGATATTACAAATTACTATGATATAAACCCTGAGTATGGCACCATGGACGATTTTGAGCGATTTTTGGAGGAGGCTCATAAAAGGGGTATATCGGTTATTATGGATCTTGTTTTAAACCACACCAGCGACAAGCACGAATGGTTTATAAGTTCCACCGATCCCCAAAGCCCTTATAGGGACTGGTACCTTTGGGCAGATGAAGGGACAAAGAACTATAACCTTAAAGCAAATGTCTGGGGGCACCCGGTTTGGAACAAGATCAATGATTCATATTACTTTGGGCTTTTCTGGAGCGGGATGCCGGATTTGAATTTTAATAATGAAAAGGTACGCCAGGAAGCCAAAAACATAGCTGGTTTTTGGTTGGATAAGGGAGTGGACGGCTTTAGGCTTGATGCAGTTCCTCATCTTTTTGATACAACCGAGGTTCCCTTTGGTGAAAGCGGGTTCAAAAAAACCGTAGCTTGGTGGAGTGAGTTTAAGGAATACTGCCATAATAAAAAACCGGGATGTATTATTGTTGGAGAGGTTTTAAATGATAATTCTGGGACACGCGCATCCTATCTACCTGCCCTTGATTCAACTTTTCATATTGGGCTGGGGAACCAAATAACAACAGCAATAAAAGCAGGTGTAAGCAAAAACAATTTCCTTAATAATTTCATAACAAACAATTATAAAAAGTATAGCGAGGCAAATCCGGATTATGTTGATGCCCCAATGCTGTCAAACCACGACCAGAACAGGATAATAGGTTCGGTAACCGGTAAGCATGAGCTCATGAAAGTGGCTGCAAGTATTTATCTGACTTTAGAAGGGATACCATTTATATACTATGGTGAAGAAATTGGTATGTTTGGTGGTAAACCTGATGAAGACATCCGGCTACCATATGTATGGGGAGAGGATGAACCGGCACAGACAAGTTGGAGACAATCAAAATACAAAGAGGCAGTAACTCCTGTTTTAGAGCAAGAAAAGGATAATAGTTCGCTTCTAACCCACTATAAAAGAATAATACGAGTAAGAAATGAAAATGAAGCGCTGTATGCAGGTAAATTCAGTGGAGTTAGCCTGGATAATGACTCTATCCTGGCTTATAAAATGGAATCTGAGAATCAGTCTGCATTAGTCTTCCACAACCTTTCTCAGGAACTGCAGGACATTGAGATAGATGTTAATGGATACACACTAAAGTTCTGCCAGACAAAGGAAGGTTTTGCGGTAAAGGGTGAAAGCATAAGCATTCCGCCTTTAAGCACAGTTATATATGTAAAAGACTTTTAATAGCGAAGCTTTCCACAGTGTTTTGTAAGCTTACTTGCACAGCAATGTGGTGACAGTGGCGTGATCTCACAACGTAGCTGGTTGATATCCGTCTCAAAATTCTATAGCAAATAAGCAAAAAAATACTTAAACAGGCGGACAAGTATGCGTATCAGCATCCCAAAACTCTATATGCAGTTTTGGTGGGAACGGTGAGTTCATAATGAAAAGTCGAGTTAATAAATGAAAAGTTAAGTTGTTAGAAAAGGAGATTATAAATGAATAAAAAATTTCCAAACGTAGCGTATTTTTGCATGGAATATGCAATCCAAAACAATGTAAGGTTATATGCCGGAGGGTTAGGAATTCTTGCCGGTGATTATATGAAAGAAGCCTGTGATAACAGGTATCCGATGATTGGAATAGGGATCAAATGGAAACAGGGCTATGGAGAGCAATATATAAGCAGAAAGACCGGTCAGCCACATGAAGCCTATTTTAACAGATCATATGATTTCTTAAAGGACGCGGGCATAACAGTCAAAGTAAAAATTTGCAAAAGGGATGTTTTGGTTAAGGTGTGGAAATATGATGCCCATGGTGTTGACAATCTTTATCTTCTGGACACTGATGTTGACGGAAATGACGGTGATGGCAGGTGGATAACAGGACAATTGTATGGTTGGTTTGGGGAAGAAAGGGTTGCCCAGGAAATGATCCTAGGCATTGGAGGAGTCAAGGCAATTAGAGCTCTTGGGCTTAAACCTCAGGTTTTTCACTTCAATGAAGGACATGCGTTATTTGCTGGGCTTGAGCTTATCAAGGAAAAGATGGATGAAGGGATAAGCTTTCATACCGCATGGAAAAAAACCCGTGAGGAGGTTGTGTTTACAACCCATACGCCTATATTACAGGGCAATGAATACCATCCCATTGAGCGTTTGTTCTACATGGGAGCAAATCAAAATTTAAACAAACGACAGATGAAAGAAATTGGTGGCTCGCCTTTTAACATGACAGTAGGTGCGCTAAGGCTTTCAAGGAAATCTAATGCGGTAGCGCAGCTCCACATGGATACTGCAAATAAAATGTGGAAAAAAATCAAAAACAGAAGCAAAATAATCGGGATCACCAATGCCATACATATACCAACATGGGTGGACAAAAAAATGCTTGATCTTGCTGAAAATTATGATAACAGCAAATCAGCTCAGGATGAGCTCTGGAATCGACATATGGAAAATAAAAAGGATTTAATTGCTTTTGTTAAAGAAAGAACAGGAATAAAGCTTAAGCAGGATGTCTTATTAATTGGGTTTTCCAGACGTGCAGCACCCTATAAACGCTCAAATTTAATATTCACCGATAGAAAATTTATTGAGCCACTTCTGAAGAAGGGGATATTGCAGATTGTATTTTCCGGGAAATCTCATCCTTTGGACGACGGAGGTAAAGAAATAATATCAGATATTATAGAAATGACTGAGCTATATCCTGAAAGTGTGGTATTTTTAGAGAACTATGATATGGATATTGGCCGTGCATTAACCTGTGGCTCCGATATCTGGTTAAATAACCCGAGGCGACCTAAGGAAGCATCGGGGACTTCTGGCATGAAAGCTGCTATGAATGGTGTGCTAAATGTGTCTATACTTGATGGCTGGTGGCCTGAAGGCTGTCAACATGGCATTAACGGCTGGCAATTTGGCGATGGTTATGAAAATGAGAACATAGAAATATGCGATGAACATGATTTTAAAGCGCTTAAGGCATGTTTAACAAATGAAGTTATACCGACTTATTATAAAAACAGAGAAAAATGGATTGGTATGATGGCACAATCAATTAACACCATAAAAAAACCATTTGGCATGAAAAGAATGCTTGACGAGTATTATGAAAGGTTGTATTAAACTTTCGAAAGCAATATTAAATATCCAGCTTCCCTATTTAAAAACATCATTAAGGTTGGTTTAGATATCGACTTGTGTGACGACATAAAACTATAGCTTCCCCACTTAAAAAACTACTCACTACGTAAACAAGATAGTACAGTAAAAGCAACTGCTTCGGTAGTTGCTTTTGCTGTTTGAGATAAAACAGCAGTCTGCGCAAAATAATGACTCCACAGACAAATTAGTAAAAAATGCGTATAGAAAATATATCCTATAATAGTAAAACTCATATTAAATAGCTCGTAATACATAGAATATAGGTGATAGCAATAGTGTAAAAAAACGATAAACGGGTATATAATAATACCGATATACGTTTTACAAATTACGTCTATATGCCAAAAAAAGATCATTTAGGCATTTGATAAATTATGCAAGAAAAGCATCTTTGCCCAATATGTAGTAAAGCATTTTTGTCCCAGAAAGATTGGAGGCATGGGTTTTGATACCACATAGTTCAAATTTAGAGGATTTACTTGATGAGCTAAAGAGTGATCCCGAAAGAGGTTTAAACTCCGAACAGGTTGAGACCCGTACTATAGAGTATGGAGAGAATCGCCTTAAGGAAGGTAAGAAAAAAACAAACCTGCAAAGGTTTATAGATCAGTTTAAGGATGCTATGATCCTTATCCTTTTAGCAGCGGCGGTAATTTCTTTTGTAATTGCTTTTATTGAGAAAGAACCATCAGAGCTCTTTGAACCACTTCTTATTCTTTTAATTGTAATTCTAAACGCTGCTTTGGGAGTGCTTCAGGAGAGCAAGGCTGAAAAGGCTTTGGACGCTTTAAAAAGTATGTCTGTGCCCCATGCAAGAGTATTAAGAAATAGCAGAGAAGAAATAATTGATGCCGCAAAGCTTGTCCCGGGAGACATAATATTGCTGGAAGCCGGTGATTTTATTCCTGCGGACGCAAGGCTTATATTATCCGCCAGCTTGAAATCAGAAGAATCGGCATTAACGGGTGAATCTGTACCATCTGAAAAGGATGCAGAGGAAAATGTCAAGGAAGATGCTACGCTTGGCGATCGCCATAACATGGTTTATTCCGGCTGCAGTATCACCTATGGAAGAGGCAGGGCCGTGGTTACCGCTACAGGGATGAAAACCGAAATGGGTAAAATTGCGGATCTTCTTGAAAGTGCCGAGGATACCAAAACACCTCTCCAGGATAAGCTTTCCCAGCTTGGAAAATATCTTGGTATTATTGCATTGCTTGCGTGTGCAGTTATATTTGTAATTGGACTATTGACCGGAACGGGAATTATGGAAATATTCATGATAGCTGTTTCACTTGCCGTATCGGCGATTCCCGAGGGCCTTCCTGCAATTGTAACTATAGTGTTGTCAATAGGGGTACAGCGTATGGTTAAGAAAAATGCAATCATACGCCGTCTTCCCGCTGTGGAGACACTGGGAAGTGCTTCGGTTATTTGCTCTGACAAAACAGGAACTCTCACACAGAACCGAATGACTCTTGTTGAGGCATATGTTGACGGACAGAATGAAACTGAGGAGATAAACGACAATAACAGCGAAGATATCCGCAAGCTTTTAATGTATGGAATGCTATGCAGTGACGGAATCGTTGAGGTTAACGGAGATAATGTTAAACATATAGGCGATCCTACCGAGACTGCAATTGTCTATGGAGCCCACCGCAATGGAATAAACAAAGAAGAATACAATAAAAAATACCCACGCTTGGCTGAAATACCATTTGACTCAGACAGGAAAGCAATGTCAACGGTCAATAAGATAGACGGGAAAAATGTGGTTATTGTAAAAGGCGCATTTGATGTTTTAGCCACAAAATGTATTTCCGGGAATATGGAAGAAGCAAAAATAATGAACGAGAAAATGGGCAGTAATGCACTTCGCGTTATTGCAGTTGCGTTTAAGGAAATAAACGAGGTTCCACACACACCGAAACCGGAGGATTTAGAAACGGGGCTTGCCTTTATGGGATTGGTTGGAATGATAGACCCACCCAGAGAAGAGGCTTTTAAGGCTGTCAGTACATGTCGTAAAGCCGGAATTAAGCCTGTTATGATAACGGGTGACCATGTGCTTACGGCATCAGCAATTGCAAAGGATTTGGGCATACTTTTAGACGGAGATGAAGCCGTATCAGGAGCAGAACTTGCCGATATGCCCGAGGAAGAGCTTAATAGACGCGTTGAAGGAATTTCTGTTTATGCTCGTGTGTCTCCCGAGGATAAAATTCGGATTGTTAAGGCTTGGCAAAACAAAGGGCATATTGTTTCAATGACCGGTGACGGAGTAAATGATGCTCCCGCACTTAAAGCTGCAGATATAGGATGCGCTATGGGGATAACAGGCACCGATGTGGCAAAAGGTGCAGCGGATATGACATTAACTGATGATAACTTTGCTACAATTGTTGATGCGGTGAAAGAGGGGCGCGGCATTTATGACAATATAAAAAAAGCGGTTGCTTTCCTGCTCGGAACCAATATAGGTGAGCTTTTGACTGTGTTTTTTGCCATGGTTATGTGGCAAAAGTCACCGCTTTTATCAATGCAGTTATTATGGATTAATCTTGTTACCGACAGCCTTCCGGCAATATCACTGGGCATGGAAGCAGTGGAACCGGATGTTATGGAGAGAAAACCCAAACCAAAGGATGAAAGTATTTTTGCTCATGGTCTTTTAACTCGCGTAATATTACAGGGAGTCATGTTCGCCGCACTCACGCTGTTTGGCTTCTGGCATGGCAACAAAATAACAGGAGACATTATCAGCGGTCGTACCATGGCCTTTATAATTTTAGCGCTTACTCAGGTGGTTCATTCGTTTAATATGCGTTCCGACCATTCGCTGTTTAAAATAGGCCCATTTACCAATGGAAAATTAAATATGGCGGCTTTGGTATCGGTGTTGCTTATTGTACTCGTTGTGTTTATAGATCCTGTTGCAAATGTTTTTGGAATTACAAGGCTGCCCGCAATGCTCTATTTGGAAGCTGTGGGTCTTGCATTCATCCCGGTTCCTGTGCTGGAGCTCACAAAAGCTTTTGGGCTTATCAAAAGTAAAGCAAAACACCATGATTAAGTGGAGGGTTACCCCAGTTTCACTAAATAATGTTCACTCCCGCGTACACTAAAAACATTCACTACCACCAACCTACGACAACAAGGGGCTGCTACTCTTAGCATCCCCTTGTTGTTTGTTACTGTATGAAAATCAATGTTAACTCACAAACCCACGAAGCCTTCACCCCAAGAGTATTATAGCAAGCGCCAAAGCTCCATNNATTAAATTACATGAATTTATGACATTTCATATAGTTGTGGAGTGAATAATCATCTTGAGAAAACATTACTCTCTATTTTTCGGTTCACTCTTTCTCTCATGGATAACAGCCATTGTGCATCTCTGGGATAATCGCAGAATGTCACAGGCGTGTCAAGACCTTCCTCGACAAGTTCAATTACGGCCTTTCTTCCAATAAAGCTCTCAAGCAGAGTAAAAGCACGCATATCTTGAAGTGCATCGCGGAAAACCTCAAGCCTCAACGAAACGACAGGACCGTCTTTTCCCGGATATACAACATAAGCGTCACCCGAAGGAAAGGAATAACCTGCATCACTAACATAAAAAGCNNACCCTGCATCACTAACATAAAAAGGATTCACCTGAGACTTTGAATGTCTTGTATACCAAAAATTATATCCCCACTGCAAAAAACCCTTTATATTATACTTATAAAGCTGATACCCTATTATTCTGTTTCTGGCTGAAGGCATTGCAAAAAACCTGTTTGAGACTTTTTTGTACTGACCGCAGCAGTAATAAGTCCAAAGATCCGGAACTTGGTGTTCCAAAAATTTATCTATATGATCTGTGCTGGGTATTGGATTTTTGACAATCCCTTTCTCATAATATGTGTAGTCAGATAACGCATCTATTACCGGGAACCCCTTCAAATTCCTGTTTATGATATCTGCTGCATTTTTGTATGCTTCCATATGCTCCAGCAAAGGTTCGTCGGATACATGGAAATAACTTTGTTTTTCGAGATGATTTTGCTTAATAAAGCTTACAAGTGCTTTAAGAAATTGATCGAGAAAACTGCTGTACTCTGCACTCGCAGCGTCAGTTTCCCAGCCAAAAATACGTTTTAGTTCTCCATTTTCTCTTGCCATTATTTTAGGAGCATGCTTTGCACCCCACTGTGTAAAAAGATGAGAAAACTCAAAATATTGAATGCCTGCTTTCAGGCACATATCAATCCACCGTTTTAACCTGTCAAAACCGAATTCATATCGGTCTCCGACTTTTTCCACATCCGTCAGCTGAACGGTTGGTCTCTCTCCGCCTATCATTGTGTCAAGAGGAGGAGTAAAAACCGGTGTGAGAATCATATTTATCCCATAGTCAGAAGCTGTTTTAACAAACTTTTCAATAATCTCCCAATGCTCTTCGCTGAAGACATCCACTCCGTAAAAATTGGAAAGGCAATCCGCATGGAACCATTCTGTGCGAATGAGGGTTTGCTGCGGGAGAGCAGCGCCAATCAATTCCAGATTAAATTCAGCTGTGCCAAGCTCTATGCCCTGCGGGTCATCAAATATAATCCGGATAGGATAATTACCTGGTTTACACGCACCCTTTGGATCGACTGTCACCCAAAGAGAACGCCATTGCTCCGGCAGTAGAATTATGCCTTCCTCACCTACAGGCATAAGCGTATCCGGATACAGACCCGGTGCGACCCTCAAGACATTATCATCATGATCTGAATAACAGGGCATCTCTGATGGAACAAGGCCTACAGTACGGACTGTGATCCAGTCTGTAAGCTCCGATACAACCTTGATACCGGCATCTTTGAGCATTGCGCTGTTCCAACGGTATGCGATCTGGAAGGAATAAACTTCATTGGATAACATGGAGCCTTTATAAGTCTGAACATGAGCGGGTTCTTCATCTGCGAACACTTTCTCTAACGAACTGAACAGTTTTAATTCCAATACTTTGTTCTGTTTCATAGGTATTAATCTCCTTCGACCGATCTGTTATTGCCTTTTGCTTAAAATGTACGAATCACTTCTGACATTATATACTATTTAACTAATGACAACAAGAAGTGGTAACACCGCTGTCGGTAGTCTGTGTTAAGGCAAGCGTCCAAAACTCTGCGAAAAAGACTAGAAAGCTGAGTAATATTTCTAACCGATTGACAAACTAAATGAAAAGGTATAAAATAAAATTAGCACCCCACCCGGGGTGTGGTATATTGAATCGGAGTGATTATTATGAATCAAAAATTTAATGTTTCAGGCATGACTTGTTCAGCTTGCTCCGCTGCAGTGGAGAAGAGTGTAAGAAAGCTGGAAGGCGTTTCGGATGTGAATGTTAGCCTTCTAACAAACAGTATGACTGTTGAATATAACGAGGAAAAAATTGAAACGGGTGAGATAGAAAAGGCGGTTGAAAATGCCGGCTATGCTGCATCTCTATTTATTCCCGGGGTTGATGCATCGGCAAAAAGCAAACCTGCAAACTCTGTGGATGAGCAAATCAAAGGTATGAAGCAGCGACTCATTGTTTCATTTGTGTTTTTGTTACCTCTTTTATATATATCAATGGGCCATATGATAGGCATACCCACGCTAATGTGGCTCCATGGCACAAAGAACGCAGGAAATTTCGCATTTTTGCAGCTGCTGCTGACCCTGCCGATTGTTTATGTAAACCGGAAGTATTATCAATCAGGATTTAAAACCCTTATTCACAGAGCACCAAATATGGATTCCTTAATTGCTATTGGATCTTCAGCGGCAATTATTTATGGCATTTTTGCAATATTCAAAATAAACTACGGATTAGGCCATAATGAGCTTGGAATTGTTGAGAAATATAAAAACGATCTCTATTTTGAAACTGCAGCAATGATCCTTGCGCTTATTACGCTTGGCAAGTTTCTTGAAGCAAGATCAAAAGGAAAAACCTCCGAAGCCATAGAAAAGCTGATGGATCTGGCTCCAAAAACAGCAACTGTTGTTCGCGACGATAAGGAGGTTGAGGTTCCTGTTGAAAATGTTGAGTTAGGTGACATCGTCATCGTTAGACCGGGTCAGAGAATACCTGTTGATGGAGTTATTGTTGAAGGAAGCTCTTCGGTGGACCAGTCCGCATTAACCGGTGAGAGTATACCGGTTGAAAAGCTGACAGGTGATAAGGTATATGCAGCTACAATAAATAAATCAGGATTCTTCAAATTCAGTGCCGAGAAGGTGGGAAGCGATACAACCCTTGCGCAGATTATTCGGCTTGTGGAGGAAGCGAGTTCATCAAAGGCTCCTATTTCTAAGCTTGCCGACAAAATAAGCGGTGTTTTTGTCCCTGTTGTAATTGTGATAGCCGTTCTTTCATCAATTATATGGCTGGTTGCGGGGGAGTCCCCCGAAT
>DOWI01000313.1 GCA_003519645.1 Oscillospiraceae bacterium | reverse complement strand
CATAGATAGGGTCAAGGTCGCAGACCTGGCCGCTGTAGTGTACCGGAACGATTGCCTTGGTCTTTGGGGTGATTTTGTAAATATTCAGTAATGTTTGGTTGTGGACATTGCAAAAGAAACACACGGATGGGTTGTGGAAATTGGAATGTTTTTCGGGATGAATTAATTCAGAGGTGCGGGAATAATAGTATAAGGAAAATTGATTGTGTACGCGAAGGGAGGTCATATATGATGCCGAAAAAAGATGGTCATAATAAGAACAGCCGGATCGATTCAGTCATCGGTAAGATACACGGCACATTCGCAACACAGGCAGTTACGGACACAACAGATCGTTTTGAGGAAACCAATGTTGCAAGACCGAGCGATGAAAACGTAAAAGAAGGACGAGAGTGGGTCAATTATAATAAAAAATAAGTAGCGCAGGGCAGGGTAGGGATACTTACGTGTACATGTCCTTGTCGGAGAAAATTAAGGAAGTGGAGTATATGGATCAAGGGACTAATAAAACAGGAAGTTTGATGTCAAAAAAGCCCCCGAATATTTGGAGAATCATATCGGTCCTATTGGTGGTGTTACTTGTATCGGGGTGCAGGAATAAAGAGGATTTGCTCGCCGAATCAAAAACCCAAACCAATCCCGCCGGAGAAGGCACCGGCATGGTTCAGAATACCACAGAAGTTGCAAACGGTTTGGCACAGGGTGCGCAGATAAAGGCTGTCAGTACCGATCCGAGAAAAGGAATGGCCACCAAGCTGAGCCACTATTCACTGGATATTGACGGCGACGGAGCAAATGAAACCATTGAGCTTTACACCCAAGCAGAAAGAGCCCCGGACGGGCAGATGGCATGGGATGACGGACAGAACTGGCTGTTGGTGGTTGACGGGAATAATTATTATCCTCTGCTGCAGCAATATGTACAGCTTGGCAATGTGTATTATGCAGTCTGGTACGCAAACAGTAACGCTGTAACAATTACTGCTGCTGTGGCGACAGGTTCGAATGTCAGTTTGATAAACTACATCTATGATGATGAGCGCAAAGCATTTATATCGCAGTCTTTGTTCGATACAGACGCTATTAATATGATGTACAATTCCATACCAAATTATTAAAACAAAAGGTGTTAACTGTGAAATAGTATTCTCAGATTAAAATCTAGAGTTTAAAATAGGATATAGAAAAAGGACGGTTTTGCCGTCCTTTTTCTATATCCTATTTCACAATTTTCACAAATCCGCCGCAGGGGATGCCGGCAGCATTTGCGTCATCAGTATCAAGGTGCATTTCCAGTCTAAAATCCCTGTGCACACGTACCTGAACGTCATAAAAGCGGGTGCGGCGCTCGCCGAAGCTGTCCACCGTGACATAATCTCCGTCTTGAATGCCGAACGCCTTGCCATCCTCAAGGCTCATATGGATATGACGGTTTGCAATGATACAGCCTTGGTCTAGGGAGACAACCCCTTTGGGGCCAATAATTGTTATGGATGCCGAGCCTGCAATATTGCCGGACTCCCGAACCGGCGGCTTCACTTTTAGGGTATAGGAATCGGTTCGGGAAATTTCCACCTGGGATGCCTTGCGAACAGGGCCAAGAACCCGGACATTTTCAATAGGGCGCAGGGAAGGACCGACAATGGTCAGAACCTCCTTGCAGGCATATTGTCCGGGCTGGGAGAGTTCCTTCATTGGAGTAAGTTCATATCCCTTGCCGAACAGAATTTCAACATGGTCTTTGGAAAGATGGATATGGCGGTTGGATACACCTACCGGAATCTGACCGTTATCGCTTAGGCTTTGCTCGGACAAAAGCACCTTACAAACCGCTTCAGCTACGGCTGAAATATTAATATCCAATAAAAATCTATCCTTTCTGAGAGCGGTGTTAAACGATTATCAAATAATCCGGAAGCTGTCTGTCATGACACAGCGGCGCTGACGTGTAAAGCTACGTGCAGACGTGATTCCCTCACCGGTAGGTCCTGCAATTGTAAAGGTGGTGTACCCTTCACCGCCGAAACCAATACCGGCATAGGACGGTGCGTTTTTTACAAAGATGGTGGTTTCGACTGCCGACGCGAAACGGGATAGATTATCAATATTTTTAGAGTGTATATGCGCTGTGTGGCGGTTTCCGTGCTCGGCCTTTACGGCAAGGTCAATCGCCTCGTCAATATTCGATACCGATACGATCGGCAGGATGGGCATCATCAGCTCTTCCTGTACAAACGGATGGTTAAAGTCGGTTTCACAGATAATACAGCGGATATCCTTTCCCACCTTAATTCCGATCATGCCAAGCAGTAGGTCTGCATCCCTTCCGACACATTTACGGCTGATGGCCTTTTTTACCTTACCAGTCTTTTTATCAGTGACTTCAACCAAAACGATTTCGGAAAGCCTGGCGACTTCTGCAGGGCTGATAAGGTATGCACCGTTTTTCTGCATCTGGGCAATCAGATCATCTTTTATATTACTGAATGCAAAAACCTCTTTTTCGGCAATGCATGGGAGGTTATTGTCAAAGGTGCAGCCGTCGATGATGTCTTTGCCNNAGCCTTTTTGCCGGAGGATAATACAGCCCTGACAACGCCGGGACCGCCTGTGCAGACCAGCAGGCGGACAAGCGGGTGAGATTGCATAATGGCCGCAGACTCCATCGTCGGTTTATCCATGGATGCAACCAGAACCTCTGGACCGCCAGCCGATTTGGATGCGCGATTCACCAAATCAACCGCATAATTGGATGTGGCGATTGCGTTTGGATGTGGGTTGAATACAACGCCGTTTCCGGCAGCAATCATGCCGATGCTGTTGCAAAGTACGGTTTCGCTCGGGTTGGTGCTGGGGGAAATCGCACCCACAACTCCGAAAGGAGCCATTTCAATGAGTGTGAGTCCGTGGTCGCCGGTTTTGGCCGCCGAAACAATATCCTCTGTGCCCGGGGTTTTATCTGCGACAAGCAGATGCTTCAGACGTTTGTGGTCAACCCTGCCCATCCCGGTTTCGCTGACACCCATTTCAGCCATGATTGGAGCTTCTTTTCGAATCAGCTCGCGGATGGCGGTAATGATCTTTTCCCTTTGTTCAACACGAATGGCACGGACAGCATGGTATCCTTTATTTGCAGCTTCAATCGCCTCGTTCATGTCGGAGTAGATACCGATCAGACGGCGTCCGTTATATGATGTAGCGCTGTAGTTTTTTTGATTGTCTGCTTTTTTAGTTGTTTCCGCCTTGGAAGGGGCAGGGATTTCAATATTGCTTAAAACCCTGCGAACAATATCCTCGATTTGAACCTTATTAATTTCCGGCATGTATAGTAGCCTCCTGTGTGCAGCTTTCAATCTCGCATCCGTTCGTCGTTGAGATCAACGGGATACCAACGCCTTTGTATCCCTGGCAATCATCAGTTCCTCGTTGGTGGGAATGATAAAGGTACGAACGCTTGCGCCTTGTGCGGTAATCTCAAAATCCATACCCTTTGGGGCGCTCACGTTCTTTTCCTCATCCACGTTTACCCCCAGGAAGTCCATGTCTTTGCATACTAGCTTACGAATATTGCTGTCATTCTCGCNNNNGGAGCCGATATATTTCTTTATGCCGCTTACAAGGATATTGATGGCCAATTGAGCCCGCTGATTGCCGCTTTCGGCCGCTTTGGTCACTTCTCTTGCATCATTTGAAACACCGCTGACGCCAAGGAATCCGGATTTCTTGTTTAAGATATCCTCAAGCTGGTCGGCAGTAAGGCCTTCACTTTTAATTAGGTAGGGAA
>DOWI01000109.1 GCA_003519645.1 Oscillospiraceae bacterium | reverse complement strand
ATTCACCTCTGTTATACCGCCGCTTGCCTCAAGCAGAGCGCGCCCGGCTGCAAGTTCAACCGCCTGTTTCATGGTTTCATGGCTCATGTTATCCAGCATGATTACGTCGGCACCGGCGTCTATTGCCTCGCCAACCTCATCAAGATTGCGTGTCTCAACCTCCAGCTTGACCATGTGACCAAGCTGCAAACGGATGGCGTTTACTGCTGCCGTAATACCTCCTGCGGCGTCAATGTGATTATCCTTAAGCATTGCTCCGTCCGACAGGTTAAAGCGGTGATTTCTACCACCGCCGACCGTCACGGAATATTTCTGAAGCGGGCGAAGTCCTGGCAGTGTTTTACGGGTATCGGTGATGGAGGCATTTGTGCCCTTTACAATCTGAACGCACCGGTCTGTCTGGGTTGCAATGCCCGACATGTGTTGCAAGAGATTCAGCGCCGTCCTCTCCCCTTTCAGCAGGCAGCGGGTATGGCCTTCCACCTCGGCAATTACATCCCCCGGCTTTACACGGTCGCCGTCCTTTTTATAAACCGACGCCTTAAAGCGGTCATCCAAAAGGGTAAAAACCCGCAGCGCGACAGCTATGCCGCACAGCACCCCTTCCGCCTTGGCAATAAAACAGGCGCTGTCTCTCACATCCTCGGGAATCATAATATCAGTGGTGGTATCGATATAGTTGATATCCTCTCGCAAAGCCGTTTTAATGATATCATCGATATAAAACTGCGGCAGTTGCATAATAAATCTCCTTTTAGTTTATACAATGAGTTAACTTGTCAACAATTATACTATCTGTTCAGCTGTAAAATCACCTGAGCTCTTTCTATTTGTGACCTCACCCAAAATAATGGTGCATATCGTCGCAAGACTTTTTGCTTCGAGATAATCAGGCGTAAGGGTATACTCATCGCTTTGCAGCCTCCTCAATATATCGGAAGCCTCGGCAAGTCCCCCAAGTACCGCATCATAATCAGGTATCACAAACCATGCGCGCTGCATGATCTGTCGGATTGCGGTGCGGTATCCCTTTGCAAGTGCTTTCCTGCCGGAGGGCGGTTTGGGAGCAGGTGAATCCACACCGCTATCCTCGTGCCGCATACGTCTTGCAATGTCATAGGTGCAGCGCCGGGCAAACACCAACGCTTCCAACAGCGAATTGCTGGCAAGNNGCCGATTCAAGCCGTGTACGCCGGTATGCGAACACTCACCCGACGCATAAAGCCTGTCCACGGTTGTATCTCCGTATACATTGACGTCAATGCCGCCCATCAAATAATGCTGGCATGGAAATACAGGAATACGGTCTTTTGTAATGTCCACACCCTCTTCAAGACAGCGTGAATAAATCATAGGGAAACGCTTGCGCAGAAACCTCTCGCCTCTGTGTGTAATATCCAAATAGAAGGTTTCACTGCCTGTACGCGCTGCCTCCTTCATGATGCTTCGGGAAACAACATCACGCGGGGCAAGCTCCCCCCGTTGGTCATATTGATGCAGAAACCGCTCTCCGCAGTGATTTAGAAGAATTGCGCCCTCACCGCGAACCGCTTCGGATATCAGAAAGCGCTCACGTCCCTGCGCCGCGGCAAATGCTGTCGGGTGAAACTGAACAAGATGCAGGTCCTTAATTCTTGCACCAAGCTCGTATGCCAACCGTATTCCGTCGCGGTTGCAACCGCTGAATTGGTGGTATAGGGATACACCCTGCCAATCCCCCCGGTACAAAGAATGCAGTAGGAGCATGACACATAATGGTGCTCTCCGTTTTCCAGCAGACCCGCCCAAAATCCGCCGCCTGACGGTGTCAAGGATGCAAGGTGTGTATTTTCAAGAAATGCGATATTGGGCTTTGCCTGTGCTGCCGCAAGCAGCTTTTCTGTGATTTCACGTCCGGTTGAATCCTTATGATGGAGAATACGGCGGCGGGAATGTCCGCCCTCAAGCGTCATGGAAATATTTTTGGTTTCATCGCGGTCAAACTCGACTCCCATCTCCTTAATCAGCCGCAAAACATCCTCAGGACCTTCGTTCACCAAAATCTCAAGGCTGCGAAGGTCGTTTTTATATCCCACGGCAATCAGGGTATCGGCGATATGAAGGCGGTAATCATCATTTGTTTTGTCGACAACGGCCGCCACGCCGCCCTGGGCAAGAAAGCTGTTGCACAAAGTCAGTTCACGCTTTGACAATACAAGAACCCGCACCTCAGGCGCAAAATTTAAAGCCGCATATAATCCGGCGACACCCGAGCCTGCAATCAAAACATCATATTCATTTTTCATTTTTAATCAGCGCCTTTTTGCTTGTACCATCTATAGAGACCCAGCAATTTTAAAACAAGCACGTTAGATGCAAATATTATTGTCCCCGGAATTTTTTAAGAAGATTCTGGATTTTAACATGCGGATCGACAATCATACTGACCGATACATCATGATTGAGCGCCGCAATAAAATAAGCAATATATTTGGATACATCCACCTCATAAAACCACTTACGGGTTTTGAGGGCTTCGGTGCGGTAGGTAAGGTTGGTACCAAGCACGCCTGAGATTACTCCCTCCTCATATGCCTTATCAAAGCTGGCGAGACCGCCTGTGAAAATGGCATAGGTGGCATAGGTATAAATATTGCGGGCCTTGCGCTTTTTCAGCTCGTAGGCGATATCCAGCATGGATTCACCGGATGAAATAATGTCGTCGGCAATAAACACGTCCTTGCCCTCAACAGAATTACCGAGGTATTCATGTGCTACAATAGGGTTGCGCCCGTTTACGATGGTGGAATAATCGCGGCGTTTATAAAACATGCCGAGATCAAGCCCCATAATGGATGCATAGTACATATTGCGATTCATGGCGCCCTCATCCGGACTGACGATCATCAAATGCTTTTGATCAGGTATAATGTCAGGCACTCTGTTAAACAGTGCTTTGAGAACCTGATAGGAGGGGATAACATTGTCAAAGCCCATCAGGGGGATGGCATTCTGAACCCGCGGGTCATGGGCGTCAAAGGTGACGATGTTGGAGACACCCATATTGCGAAGCTCCTGCAGCGCAAAGGCACAGTCAAGAGATGNNCCCGCCGTAGAGAATGGGCATGAGGACATTGATTCGGTGTGCCTTGCCGCTTGCCGCCTGAATAATTCGCTTGAGATCCTGATAATGGTCATCGGGAGACATTGCGTTTTCCCGTCCGAACATTTTGTAAGTACAGCTATAGTTGCCTACGTCAACAAGAATAAATAAATCATCGCCGCGAATACTGGAATGTATAATTCCTTTGCCGTCTCCCGAGGAAAACCGGGGACATTCCGCCTCAACAAGAAATGTATCTTGAGGACGTTTGCCCTGGCTTGCCCATTCAACCAAGTGGTTGTTGATCTTGTCTCCAAGCTCCTTGCTGCTTTGCATTGCAATAATACTTAAAGGTGCAACGCGGTCTTCCTGATTAAATATAATTCCTCCGGATTTTAAATCTGACAATGCCAATTTCCCCTTTTTCTAATGATCTCTCAGTCTGATTCTGCGCCCTTTTTCGCATAGTCAAATCCCGCGGTTGCCACGGGCAAAGCTTCAACATCATTGTTAAGACTAAGTAAATAGAATTGTACCACAAACCATAACAAAAAGAAAATATTCAAACTGTTTTGCATCACGAATTTTGTCGTATTTGGTTTACATGAACTATGGACAATGCACAACCATGCCATTATAATAGACTTTAGCCCAGTATATAATACTGTGCTTATATGCTGGGTTTATATACTGTCATGCAGGTTCATTATAGGAGGATTATTTTTTGGAAACCATACACCAGAAAGATGAGATTCAGGCAGCCCTGCTGATTTCAGTGGATACGGGTGAGTTTGATGCAGCCACCTCACTGGATGAGCTGGCCGAACTTGCCGCCACCGCAGGGGTGGAAGTGCGGGGTCAGATGATACAAAAGCGGGAGTCTCCCGATCAATCCACCTGTATCGGGAGCGGACGTTTAGAGGAAATTGCGGAAATCTGCAAAAACGCAGAAATTCCCCTGTTGATTTTCGACCGAGAGCTTACCGCAACACAGATAAGAAATATAGAACAGGAGACCGGCTGCCGTGTAATCGATCGTACCATGCTGATTCTTGATATATTTGCCGGGCGGGCACGATCGGCTGAGGGACGGATTCAGGTTGAGCTTGCCCAGCNNCCGTTTGGCGGGCAGAGGCACCGAAATGTCTCGACTGGGCGGCGGTATCGGCACCCGGGGACCCGGTGAAACCAAACTGGAATCAGACCGCAGACATATCAGAAGACGGATTAAAGCACTGCGCCAACAGCTCACCCAGGTTGAACTGCGGCGCGTTGCCCTCCGTTCACGAAGGCGGAAGGAGGGTACACGGACAGTGGCGTTGGTGGGTTACACCAATGCCGGTAAATCAACGCTGATGAATCGGCTCACCGATGCGGGTGTTCTTGTAGAAAACAGGCTGTTCGCAACCCTTGACCCCACTGCACGGGCGTTGAAGCTTCCCGACGGACGCCAAGTGCACTTAATAGACACGGTGGGGTTTGTCCGGC
>DOWI01000352.1 GCA_003519645.1 Oscillospiraceae bacterium | reverse complement strand
GATTTTTCCAACGAAAAAATCGCGTTGGACTATGGAATGTCGGATGCACAAACTATTAAAACACTGATTCACGAAATCGGCCATGCTACGCTACAACACGCTGTCAGCGGCAAGCCCCGCAAGCAGGCTGAAATAGAAGCGGAAGCAACGGCCTTCATCGTTGCCGACCATCTGGGACTGGACACATCTGAGTACAGCTTTGATTACATTGCAGCATGGGCGACCGGTATGGACTTTGAAAAGCTCTCCGAAGTCCTTGCTAACATTCAAAACAATGCACATCAGCTAATCAGCGAGGTGGATGAAAAAGTTTGCGCAATTCAGAAAAGCCACGAACAGGAAAAAAGCGCACAACCACTCTCCCNNAGGAGGTAAAAGAAAATGAAAAAAGTGTTGCACAAGGATGAAAAGTCAATTGAATCATCCGAGTTTTTAAATGCGAAAGAATTATTGGTTAGTGAGTACGGTGAGGATTTCTTTAAGCACTTAACTCCACAGGGATTTTTCTTCGGAGTATCCGGTAGGGGAATTGAAATTCACAAAAATTCATTGGCCAACGATTCAGACAGCAAATCAGCCCCGACTGTTCCGCAGAATACAGATAAAAATTCAAAGGCATAACAGTAAAAAGCTTCTTCAAAGTTCGTAACAAACGCCTTTCTAGAATCTTGAAAAGAGTACAGACAAGCATCAAGTACCTTGCGTTCGCTATTCAAAAAGCCATTAACACGATTTGTAAAACATTATAGCATGATTCAAGGAGGTAAAAGAAAATGAAAAAAGTGTATTATACGGATGAAGAACAAGCCATGCTTGCGGAACTTTCTTCCTATCCAGCAGCGCAGCAAATGCAGATTCTGGAAGATTCCGTCGCGGCAGCTGAGAGTGAGAGCGACCGAAACGCCCTGAAAGCCCTTCTCCTTAAGGTGAAAGCGCCGCAGGCGAAGTGAATTGTATTTCATGACTGGCAAGCATAGCATTTGGTGCCCCAAATGCTGATTTTCAATAAAATTTGCTTTCGCATATTTTATGAAAAGCTTGTTAGGGGCGCTGCCCCTAATACCCTTTGCTATCGCAGAAAGCGAATCTCTTAAAAACGCAAAACTTCAAAAAGGAGAAAACTTAAATGGAAGGGAGAACTCGAAATAACGAAATCAAGGTTCGCCTTTCGGACGGAGAACTTCAACTTTTAAAGTTGAAAATGGACACGGTCGGCATCAAAAACCGCGAAGCGTACATACGAAAAATGGCACTCGACGGATTCATTATTAAAAAAGATTACGCTTTGCTGAAACAGATTTTGCATGAGCTGCACAAGCTCGGCACTAACGTTAACCAGCTGGCACGAGCCGCTAATACTTTTGGTGATGTACGTGCTAAGGATATTGCCGAAGTCAGAAAAGGAGTGGATGAAATATTGCAACAACTTACATCGATACAATAAAATTACGATCAGGCAGAACAACCAAAGCTACTATTCGTGATTCTCTTCTATACATTATGAATCCAAGCAAGACAGATGGTGGACGACTGATTACATACGAAAATTGTGAATCAGAAACCGCCATTCAAGAATTTATTTTGATGCAAAATCAATATGAAGAAATCACAGGAAGACCAATTATCCGAAATTACAAAGATGCAAAAAAGCAATCATCTGTTTTAATCACAATGCGTCAATCGTTTGCACCTAATGAGGTAGATGCAGATACTGCACATGTAATTGGTTGTGAATTGGCAAAACGATTTTTCGGGAATGGAGCCAAATATCAGTATGTTGTAGCTACGCATATTAACGCACACTGCATTCACAATCATATTACTTGGAATGTTGTAAGCGATAATCTTACAAAGTTTAAAGAAGATTTATCTGCACATCAGCGCATGCAATCGATTAGTGACAAACTGTGCGAGGAATACGGGCTTTCTATTGTTGTTCCAAATCCGAATCGTGATAAACGGCACCGATACACCTGGATCAATCCTAAATCTTATCGTACCTATATTAAAAATGATATTGACCGCTGCATTGAAAAAGCAAAGACCTATGAAGAATTCCTCGCCCTTATGAGCGAGGATTATTTTTGCAAAACTTCCGGAAAGTATCTGGCTTTCCGACACCGGACAAACGGGCAAAAGCGAAATATTCGTGTTTATACGCTGGGAGAGGCTTATCGAGAATCTGCCATCCGGCAGCGGATTGCTTCCGGCATTTTTATTCCGGTACAGGAAACTGCGCAGCCACAAACTTATTCTCAACAGCTGCGTGACATTCAAAATATGTTCCATACAAAAGGAGTCCTGCGGGAAAACAAAATTAAATCCTACAAAGACTTTGCTTCCATTATTTCAAGGATTGCTGATCAGTCGCTGGATCTGCAAACTTCCATGCGCACGCTGGAAACGCGTATGGACAATCTGCAGGAAATTACAGACAGCTTTGACGTGCTGGAAAAAAATCAACCGGTTATGGATGAACTGGATGCCGCACTGCTGAAAGACCGCTATCGCCTGCAGCACCGTGACAGCATCACTGCCTACCAAACGGCTGCCGCTATTTTACAGAAGCACAGGATTAATGCAAAAGACGATTCCAGCAGAAAAAAGTATCAAGCACTTTTTCAAGATGCTTCCGGCAAGCTTGAAACTTTGTGGAAACAGTATGACAGTCTGCAGGCAGAACTGCAAAAGATCAGTGAAGCAAAACGTACCATTGAAAAAGTTTATACCGAAGAAAAAACACAGGGAGGTATTTTAAATGAGCGATGAATCTGCAGAAAAATATGTATCTTATTCTTTTCGCAGGAAAGGGCGGCTGACAGCCGCAGTGCTGCGCGCTTTTTTCCGCGCAATGCTTCATTTGAGAGCGAAGAAAAAAGAAAAGGCAGAAATTTCTCCAGGTGAAAAGGGAATGGAAGATCTTTCAAAATCCGCAGTCAAAAGAGGAGATTCCATTCAGTGCATTCCTTTGACAAAACAGGAGATGCACGGATTTGACAAAATAGCAAAGAGGTACGGAGTCCGATTCTCTTTGGTCCGTGAAAAGAATGATCCATCCCATTACATTTTTTCTTTTCCGCAGAAAGATATCAGCAAAATCAAGTGCGCTGGAAAAGACTTTCTGAAAGATGGGAAAGGACATGGTGACCTGGAAGAAAAAATCAAGCAGGCAGAAAAAGAGGCCTTTACAGTGAATCAGGCAAAAACAAAAGAGCGCGGACCACAGGTAAAAGGCAAAACACATAAGCGTGGAAAGGAGGAACCCTCTTTATGAGCATGCATGAAATTCGTCAGACAAAAGGCTGGCGAATTGCCGGTATGCTGGTTCCGTTTGGGCTGACAGCTTGGATGACATTTTACACAATGCAAGTTCTCCGTCCATACTGTATCGGCATATTCCCCACTTTTTCTTTTCAGCAAAAGCTCCTGATTTCTGCAGCAGCCGGATTTCTCCTGACGGCACTGCTGCATACCCGGCACCGTGCTTTTGCCGGAAAAGAACACGGTTCAGCACGCTGGGGAAAGCATTCCGACATAAAACCATTTTTAGACAAAAATCCAATGAACGATATTATCCTTTCTCAAACAGAATGTCTCTCTTTGGATCAGCACCTTCACCCCGGTCTGGCAAATAATGTACTTGTCATCGGCGATACCGGTGCCGGAAAATCCCGCTTCTATGCGAAACCCAACATCATGCAAATGAACGCAAGCTATGTCATTACAGACCCAAGCGGCGAGCATCTGGCAAGTGAAGGCAGAATGCTGGAAGCAAACGGATACAAAATCAAAGTATTTGATATTACAGACCCGAAAAACAGTCTGCATTTTAACCCCTTCCATTATTATAAAGGGCCGAAGGATGTACGAGATTTCATTGACGTCTTGATGGAAAATACGACTGGCGATACTTCCAATCCACATTCTACAGACGATTTCTGGGTAAAGTCGGAGCGGCTTTGGTTTTCTGCGCACATCAATTATGTGCTTGAAACCTGCGCACCGGAAGAACAGAACATTCCTTCCGTCATGAAGCTGCTGAACGCTTCCGAAGTGCGTGACGAAGATGACGACTTTGTCTCAGCCATTGACATTTTGTTTCAAAAGCTGGAAGCACAAAATCCACAAAGTTTTGCCTGTCTGCAATATAAGAAATTTAAACTGGCAGCCGGAAAAACGGCGAAGTCCATTTTGATCAGCGTAGCCATCCGTATGCAGGACTTTGACATTCAGGAGTTCTCGAATTTGTTTTCCGAAGATGAACTGCACTTGGAAATGCTGGGGCAGGAAAAAACAGCGCTGTTTTTAATTATGGAAGAGACAAGTCCTACTTATAATTACATGATTGCTCTTGTACTCAGCGTTCTGTTCAATGTACAGGTAAAGGTGGCAAAGCAGCAGTCCAGCCGGAAGCTTCCTATCCGCCTGCGCTGTATTATTGATGAAATTGCTAATATCGGCAAATTCCCGCACTTTGAAAATCTGCTGGCAACACTGCGAAAATATGAAGTTTCCTTCGAACCGATTTATCAGGATATCGGCCAAATCAAACATCAATACAAAGACAGCTTTTCAACAATCCTCAGTTGCTGCCCTACAAAACTGTTTTTAGGCGGTACTGGTGAGGAAACGACTAAATATGTTTCCGAACAGATGCTGGGTGATGCAACAATCGCGACGAAAAGTTCCGGAGACAGTGCTTCCGGTACGATGGGGAAAAACAGCCACAGCGAGAATGAACAAAGTGCAGGGCGCAAGCTTCTGGATATAACAGAAGTCGCCAGTCTGCCGCCAGATGAATGTATTGTTAAGATTAAGGGACTGCCTCCGTTTCGGTCCAAAAAATATGATTTAACCGTACACCCCAATTATAAGCTGCTTGCCGATGATCCCAACACCAAAGGATATGCTTTTCATCGTGAACAGCAAGGTCAGGCCGTCACTCTGCAAATGAATTATATTACAGAAATTGAATTGGAGGATGAATAAAATGGGTGCAACAACTGCTTTGGAACTTTTACGAATTTTAATTATGGTCATGGGAGGCATTGCCGTTATCTTTGGCATAAACGATGTATTCGGTGACGGCCAGCAAACCAGCATGGGCATTAAGAAGATTATTGGCGGCGTTGCCGTTATTATTATCGGATACTTTTTAATGACGCAGGCGATTAACAACGTCAAAACGGCTGCCGGACAGGCTGGTGTCAAAGTTGCCGTTTACACATTTCCAATTCAAATGATGCTTCCCGGCTTTCCAGTATTGCAATAAAAGGAGGCTCCGCTAAAATGGAAGATTTTTTAAGATCCCTGCTGCAGCGTTTCTTTTCTGTTATGAACTGGCAGCTTCAGGATGCCCAGAATAATATTCTGCAGACACCGGAAACATTCTTTGGTCATGACAAATGGACTGCTTTGCTGCAGATTTGCGCATCCGCTATTATGCCGCTGGCACTTACCATTTTGGGATTCTGCATTGCAGTAGATCTTTATCATTTGTATGACAAAAATAACGGTTCTCTGGATATCGAAGTTTTCACAATGGAGATTGTAAAGTTCATTATTCCGTTTCTGCTGATTTCAAACACGTATGGACTGCTGGATGCCATCACAAAGCTCGTCAATTCATCCCTGCAAAGCATGTCGAACCTGATGCAGTATTCACCCGCACAGATGTCCCTGCAGATTGATAAAATCCTGCCGCAGCTTACTAGTCCGAATATTTTTGGACAAATAGGATGTTTGCTTGAATTGCTGCCACTGACAATTTTGATGCATATTCTCGGGATGATGATTTATGTGATCATTGTCGCCCGCCTGTTTGAAATAGCTATGCTCTGGCTGATTTCTCCGATCCCTACGGCATTTATGGTAGATGCCAATGAGCGTCAAATTGGTACTGCCTTTTACAAGCAGTTCTTTGCTGTACTGCTGCAGGGATTTTTGATGATGATCTGCCTTTATCTATTCAATATTTTAATTACAAATTTCATGGAACGTACAGCATCCGGATTAACCGGGCTGCGTACTTTATGGGCCTATATTGCAATGGGAAATATCGGCGCATTCTCTCTGTTTAAGACAGGTTCCCTTGCAAAACGAATTATTAATACATTTTGACAGGAGGTTCTTCATTTGATTGTAAAAATTCCGGATGACATTTATTCCTATGAGCCAAAGCTCTTTGGTAATTTCACAGTCCGTCAGGTAATCTGCGTAAGCATTTCGCTGGGAATTATTACCGGCGTGTTCATCCCACTGTTTCTAGCAACACATGACACGACCATGCCGGGCTTTCTGGCGTCGATGCTGGGGGTGCCTGTCATGTATTCAGGACTGATTCGAAAAGACGGACTGCCTTTCGAAAAGTATTTATATCTGAAAATCAAGTCTAAATCCTATCCCTCAAAAAGGCCGTTCCGTATGCACAACCTGTATGAGGACCTGAACACACTTGAAAAGGAGATGACCTCTTTTGATAAAGAGTATGACGAAGAAACAGAAAAATAATAAATCTGCTTTATCGAAGAAAAAAGCAAAAAAGAAAATTCAGCAGGAGCCGGAACGGATCACGAATAAGCGCACCACACAGAAACATGCAGTCTGGAAAAAGCGGGATACCGTACAGGACAGCATTCCATATGAACACATGTATGAAGACGGGATTGCCTGTCTCGGTGACCATCGGTATAGTCTGACTTACAACTTTGATGACATTAATTATACCAACACGGATGAAACAACCCGTGTTGGTATTTTTGAAGCATACTGCTATTTTATCAATGCTTACGACGATACGGTTCAAATTCAGATTCACATTGTTAACAGGCAGCTTGCCCGCACAACCACAAAACTATATCTGCCCGTGCAGGAAGAGGCCAATGAAAAATTAAAATCCTGTATTGGTGAATACAATGATATGATTCACAAACGCATTACCGGATCGAAATCATATGTCAAAGAAAAATATGTAACACTGACCATCCTTGAAAACAGCTATGAAGAAGCTGTAAAGCGGTTCGACCGGATTGAAAACGATACACTTTCTCTGCTCCGTCAGATGGGATGCGGAACACATCAGCTGAACCGGAGCCAGCGCCTTGCTCTGCTCCGGGAATATTACCGTCCGGATGATTTATCCGCAATCAGTGAGCAAAAATCGATCCGCACGGGCATCTATGGAAAAGATCTGATTGCTCCATACAGTATAGACACTTCTGATGACCATTACCTGAAGCTTGGTGATGATTATGTTCAGTGTCTATTTGTTTCTGATTTTCCACAAGACCTGTCAGATGACTTTATGCGGGATATTACCGATATCGACCGTGATATGTTTATCACCCTGAATATTCAGCCGCAGGACCCTGTATTTGCAATCAAAGAAACAGAAAAGCGATTGAAACGCATGGATACGGAAAAATACAACGTGTTTGCACGACAGTCCAAAGCCGGTGTACTGGTACCGGAAGCACCGCGTGAACTGGTACATATGATTGAAAATGCGGAAAGTTTTTTGAAAGCCCTGCGAACACGCAATGAAAAAATGTTTTTGGCCAATATTTTGATTATGATTCGTGGAAAAAGCAAAAAAGAGATTGACCTTGCCGCATCAGAAGTGGCCGCACCTGCCAAAAAGAACGGCTGCACGGTCAAACCATTTTCTTTTGACCACGAAAATGCGCTGAATTCCATTGTTCCTCTTGGCCGCAATGACACATTTGTAAAACGAACATTTACAACCACTTCCCTGTCGGCATTTATTCCGTTTAATGTCGTGGAAATCGTACAGCCTACCGGTTTTTCCTATGGTAAAAATTCGCTTTCCAATAACGTTCTGATGCTTGACCGGAAAACACTTACAAATCCGCATGGATTCTATTTCGGCACATCCGGCTCTGGGAAAAGTATGGGAGCAAAAGCAGAAATTTTCGAGTGCTTCAACCGCACCAATGACGATATGATCATCATTGACCCGGATGGTGAATTCACGAAAATGGTGAATCTCCTCGGCGGGCAGGTCATTAAAGTTTCAAACGGCTCTGCTACCTGCTTCAACCCATTTGACATTAATGAGTACTACGGCGGCGACGAGGAAGCCGATCCTGTACCTTTTAAATCTGATTTTATTATTTCCCTTCTGGAAGTTACCCTGAACTATCGAAACGGCATTGATCCCATTACACGGTCTATTATTGACCGGTGTGTCCGTGACATTTATAAATCCTATAAAAAACATCCCTGCCGCCGGAACGTCCCGACTTTCCGTGACTTTTATGCAGATCTGCAGCAGCAGCCGGAACCGGAAGCAAAAACGCTGAAAAGTGCACTGGAAATTTATATTGAAGGTTCCCTGAATATCTTTGCGGAACAGACCAACGTAAATATTAACAACCGCCTAATCTGCTTTAACACCAGGGATCTTGGACAGCAGCTCAAAACGATGGGTATGACCATTATCCAGGACTGGTGCTGGAATCACATTTCCGCCAATCAAGCCAAAAATGAGACAACGTGGCTTTGGAATGATGAAATCCACCATTCTCTGCGGAATCCATCCACTGCCGCCTGGCTGATTAATTCCTGGAAACGCGGTCGAAAATATGGCTTAATTGCGACCGGCATGACACAGGAGGTCCGTGATGTCTGCATGAACGAGGCAGCAAAAACACTGATTGCAAATTCTGAATTCATTATGCTTTATCGTCAGAAACCGGATATGCTTGAAGATCTGACACAGGTTATGGATCTTTCTGACCGCCAGACCAAAAAGCTTCTCACCTGTCCGAAAGGCACCGGCCTCTTCAGAGCTGGCAACAGTATGGTGGAGTTCAACAACATTTACCCCGACGATACGCAGTTATTCCAGGCAATGATGTCCGATATCAACCGAAATCCGTCAAAATCAGCCGGAAGGAAGGAAGCCTGATGCTATGCTGGACAAAAAAGTCATTCAGTTTACCCGAGACGGCATCAAGGAGCAAAATTTAGCAACCGGAGAAACCACACAGCTGACACAAAGTGAG
>DOWI01000018.1 GCA_003519645.1 Oscillospiraceae bacterium | reverse complement strand
TCGACTCTCGTCATCTCCACCAACCTTATCACTGTCCGCGTCAGCTTTAGAGCTGATGCGGATTTGTGCTGTTACATGATCTTTTGAAATCTCAACTTTTTTCACGAAAGTGTCAATGACACACCTTAAAACATCCGGGTCATTGCTGCGAAGATCCTTTTTGCATCCGCGCAGATAGGACACTATCTCTCCCCTGCTTGTCTTAGAAACATGCGCATTGGCCATCGCGTCGGCAAGCTGAATTTTAAGGTTTGCTTTCTTTTCGGTCAGGACACGGACCTGCTCGGCTGCTTCTTCTTTCGGGAGAAGATTATCATAGTACAAATCCCATGATTTAGAAATCTTACCTTCGACAGCGGAAATTTTAGAGGAAATAGCTTTTTCCGAATCGACAGAAGTAGAAACTTTTTTATTTAAAATATCGGACATTTGATCTGCCAGCTTTTGAATAACGTTGTCGGTAAAGACGATATTAAGCTGGGATAGGATATACTTTTCCAAAGCCTCACAGCGGATTGGCTTATTGGTGCAGTCGCATTTATGACGCAGCCTGCCGTTGCAGGAATACTGATAATTTTTCTTTTTCCCCCGGCCGTATTCATAGCCGCTGCCAACATAAGCAGATCCACAATCCGCACAGACTAATTTTCCAGTCAGAAGATAATTATAATGCGAATTATGCCGAGGTTTCCGTTTCCGGCTCTGGAGAATATTTTGAACCTTATTCCACATTTCAGCCGATATGATTGCGGGAAAAGCTCCATCAATGCGGATGATTTGATCGTCCGGTTTATATTGACGGTTCCCGGATTTTTTGGAAAGTCTCTTATTCCAGACGTAACGGCCGATGTATTTTTCATTGCGGAGAATATCCGCTATGCTTCCCTTCCCAAACGGCCGGCCGAGCTTCGTTTTCAGCCCCCGCCTGTTTAGCTCGGAACAGATCAGATTATAACCATAACCGTTGCTGTACATACTAAAAATCAGCCGGACAGACTCCGCTTCGGCCTCATTAATTTTATATTTCCGGTCGGGTGTTACTTCGTACCCGAGAGGAGCGATGCCGCCGTTGTGCATTGCGGACAGAGCATTTTCATTCAATCCCTTCCGTACTTCCCGTGCAAGGTTTTTTGAATAGTACTCTGCCATGCCTTCAAGAACGCTTTCCAATATGANNGGCTCCAGAACCGACACGACCTTTACACCGCACTTTTCCAATTCTCGGCGATAAAAGGCGCTATCATACCGGTTCCGCGCGAAACGGTCCAACTTATGAACAATGCAAAGCTGAAAGACTCCTTTTTTCGCGTCCTCAACCATGCGTAAAAATTCTTCACGCTGATCGGAAGTCGCGGAAACCGCTTCATCCACATAAGTATGGACTAAGAAGATTTCATTCTTTTTGCAGTATTCTTTGATTGCCCGAACCTGAGCATCGATACTTTCCTGACGCTGATTATCCGAACTGTATCGGGCGTATGCTACAGCCGTTTTCATTGTGAAAATCCCCCTTGTAAATAAGGGGCTGAATTAGTACAATATATCTGCGAGGTATATCGTACATCAGCCCCGGCTGATGGAACCGCTCATTTCTGCTGGTAACGGAAGTGGGCGGCTTTTTTAAATTATAGACCTAAAAGCTGCTTCTTTTTCATATCGAATTCATTCTGGGTAATAGTGCCGTCATCCAGAAGTGATTTAAATTTTTTAATTTCATCCGCAGCGCTTAAAGGCTCTGCGGAGTTTTCGCTTTTGCATTTATTTTTCATGTATTCAAGTTCAGAAGCAATTTGGTTTATGATTTGGGTCGACGTTTTGTACAGCAACGAATCTTCTTTCACTTGTGAAGTTATGAACGGGATATCGATTCGCGGACAATCAGGATTGTTGACAATGATAGACAAAGACAAAGATTTACACATCGGAATTTCCTTTTTCTTTCGTGATGCGCCTGCAATTGCGCCAACGGTCCCAAACATTAAGCCACCTACAATCGCACTTCCGGCATGACCTTTTTGTTTGCTGCTGCCATTCTCCATAACTTCAAAATCTAAAATATCCCGATAATCATAGATTAAAGGCTCAGATTTTTTGCTTTGAACAACGGCCAGTTTATTGTTTTCATCGTCCATATAGAGTGCCGGTGTACCAGACAAAAAGTCACCATCGTACAACTCTTTTGTAATTTTAAACCCTTTTGCTGACAACTTTTCGGATATGATTTCTTTTTTGGATTTCTTATTACCGAATAGTCCCATAACTCAACCTCCAATTCATATTTTGCCGCTTGCTGCCTACACCAGCGACCGGCATTTTACGCGAATTTCAGCCGACCTTTTGGTTCCGGAACAGGGCGCCCTGCTTCCTTTGCGGTTTCAATCCACTCCGATATGACTCTTTCCGTGTTTTCCAGCGCCTCTTTTGTAGTTGCGCCGTCTGCCATGCAGCCGGGAAGTTCAGGGACTTCGGTAACATAGGCATTATCTTCTTTACTCCAAAAAATAATGATTTCGTACTTATACATTCAATTCATCTCCTAACCCATATTTGAGGATAAGGTTCCTGACCTGTTTCACTTGATATGGCTTCGCTTTGCTGCCGACCGGCTGAATATTGATGATTTCTTCAATATCAGATTTAGTGTAAATAAAATGGTCCCCTTTTATCCGGAAAGTGAAACCTAAGTCATCCAGAACGCTACATAGATCAGAAAAATTGATATTAGAGTCTTTCGTACCACAGAGAATGCTCAGCAGAAGCTTTTCGTACTTGCCCATGCCAATCCCCCTTCGTAAGAAATCTATAACAAAGCTGGTGATAAAATAACAATTCAGCATGTTATAATTCCAGAAATGCTATGATAAAATTGCTTATTTTACCCTGTAAATTACCACCCATGAAAGGAAGCCATGCCTGAAAACAGGCAAAATTATTTTTTGCGCACAGAGTCGTTCTGGTTTTTGAACATATTCTCGCTTATCTTATCAATAGTATCAATAGCATCGGACGCGATTTCCGACATATTCGATTGTTTTTTATCATCCAAGATATATTTGAGTTCACGGTTTAGGGTATCTTCCACCGCTTGCTGACCTCGCTGGTCAAGCAGGCGGTATTTTTTTATTAGTTTTCTTTCTTTTTCAGTAAATTTATTATCATTTCGATCTATACCAAGCAAATAATCAGAATCGATTTTTAGAATGTCTAAAATTTTTTTGATATTTAAAACATCTGGCTCACGCTTGTCTTTTTCCCAATAGTTTAAACGCGTCGGAGTAATTCCGAGCGCCTCTGCAAATTGCTTTTGTGAATAGCCTTGTTTTTCCCTTTCGGCTCTGAGACGTTCACCGAATGTACTCAAATTAAGCACCACCTTATGTAAATAGAATAATACGTTAAATTCGGGCTGTCAATAGATTTTGAAAAAATAATTAGCAAAATGGTAATTATTCGGGGCAAATGGTATTGACAAATTACCAAAACGCTAATATAATGAACTTGCAATCAGCAAAACGGTAATTGAGGTGATTGAATGTTTAGAAATTTAGAAGCAGAGCAAAAACGAATGGGAATGAGCAATACTCAAATGGCACATCTGCTCGGTGTAACCAGAAATACCTACGAGGCGAAAAAAAGCTCGGAACTTTTAACCAAAAACAAATAGTGTCATTACTCAAATTTTTTGATTGCAAGTTTGAGTACCTGTTTGCGACAAATGATGACCGTAAAACCGCCTGACTGCCTAGCAACGGAAAAGAGGTGAAAACAAGTGAGTGAACCTAAAAAAACAATATGCATTGTTGTTGAAGTCAATTCAAACAAAATACTAAACATTCTTAGCGAATTAGATGAATTAGAGCGGCAATTTAGCAACAAGATTGATGAACTTCGGTATGAGTGCTTTTCAGAATCAGAGCAAAAAGATACCGCCAACAGGTAGGACTGTCGGCGGCAAGGAATCAATCTGTAGCATCTGAAATGGCTTTTGCCAGCTTTTCAATTTCCTTCGTAATGTTTAAAATTAAACTTTTTGTTTGTTCGTCGGTTGAAGAGTCGCTGATTTGTCTTTCTACATTGCGCTGAAATGTAGAAATAGCATTATTTATTTGGTTCGACACGTAAATCCCTCCTTTCGCTATAATTCTACAGCGAAAAAAGAAAAATCACAAGGTTACCCAGCAACCGGAAAAGAGGTGAATCAGATGTACGACATTAAGACTATCAAGCGTGGGATTTACATCAATGAAAGTCAGGTTCCGGCTGTTCGCGTTGATGTTGTAATGGACTGTATTCCAAAGGAGTTGCAGGGAAAAGTGGAATCTTATCTGGATGAATTTGAAATAAAAGTAAAGGGGGTCGTCGAAGCGGCAACTAAGACGACTCCCAGCACAGGGGGATATCCACCATCGGCTATCTTTGGGTGAAAACTATTTTTGAGCCGCAACTGCAAGGCTCAATCTTTCCGGTGTGAGGATAAGGAATTAGTTTTCGGAACTTATTACAGTTGTAGCAAAAATAATTACCAGGAGGAAGCTCAACCAAATTTCCCGAAGAATCAACAACGGAAAATGTTTTTTCAAGGCTCAAACGAATCAGCTCCTTTCACCACAATATTACAGCGGGAAAGGAAAAATCGCAATGTTCAGCTATTGAAAAGAGGTGAAAAGAATGGATGACAAACCGGTAGATAAGACTCACCTGATTCATTACCACCGGAAAGATGTGTTTTTAAAAACAGCAAAAACAGATTCCGAAGCAGATGAGGATAGAAAAGCCTTTGCAGATAGCATTCTCTTACAATGCCAGCGCAAAGGCTATACGGTGGCCGAAACAAACCGGTTAATTTCTCAGCTTCAGATGGACCTTAACGATATTCAGACGGTCCAGAACGAAATTACTCGTTTTCGCTGTGAATTTTAAATTGGCTTTCGTCCATGTATGCATATGAATCCCAGGCTTCATGAAATTTATTAGCCATTTCATTCCTGATTTGCATTTCATCAGTTATGTGAGCGTTGATTACATACGCCAAGGCACACTGCATGGACAAATCATACCGGATTTTATCTTTTGAAATAATCACGAAAACCATTCCCCCTTCACCACAATTTTACAGCGGAAAAGGAAAAATCGCAACACTTCTAAGCGGATTGGGAGGCGGTGAACTACGGAAAGAAAATTCAGTTCGACATTTGCAATTGAGCCGGTCGACCTAACCTCGTTAGCTCATGCATTTGCCGAGCAATATGAAAAGCAGCTCGCAGAAAAATCCATTCAGAGGAAGGAAACCGAGCCAAAAGAAAAACTTGCTACATAGGAAAGCGGGGAAAATATTGATGTTTCAGGAACGGCAGTTGGAATCCATTGCAAAAAGTCTAAAGAATATCAGTGAAACGCTTCGCGTGATGAACTCCGAGAAGCATACACAGTTTACTCCAGACGTTTGCGTCCATGCAGATGATTGTGCGTTTTGCCAATGCAGTACGTGCGCAAAGCGGGAAACGTGCAAATTGAAAAATGATGAAGTCCTTACTGATATCAAGGCTTCACCATGCAATGGGTGTAGGCCCGGTGAGCGGTTCCGGCCGATGGAAGCGAAGCGCTGCCCAAAATATAGCGAGGTGAATGATAATGCGTTACCTTTGCAGAGTTTTGAACATGGCGCTTGCGTTTGATGACGAATCAGGTGAATATTCGATTCTCGACGGCTGCGCTCCCCAGGACGGCGGCGGGTACACATACGCCTCGAAAGCAGGATATGAAAACCCTATGGAAGTCATTTCCGGCTTTTTCGGACAAGCTGAAATGAGAATGCGCCGGAAAATTGGGGACAGGCTTGAAGCCGAGGACAGAGACCGTTATACCGGAGAATTGGTAAAAAGGGGGCAGTAGATTGGCACACATCCCGGATGAGAGATTCAAAGGCACATTATATGATGTCGAAGATTGCTTAGACGCAATCACGGATGATGAGGTGGTAAAACCCAGTGAAAAAAAGAAAGCAGTCAAGATGTTTCGGCTGTTTTTGGATTTTTGCACAGATGAAAAGATTATTCCGTCTTACACGCTCGACCCGCTGAAATTCAGGCTTGGTTTGGAAGTTGTAAATGGATCTGCAGGGCCGCAGGTGGTTGTTCCGACAACGGCCAAGGAATTGAAAGACAAGGGAGCGAAAACAATGAATGATAAAAAAGAAAACAAGCCATATGAGCACTGCGAAAGTTGTGAGTACAAAGATAACCAGTGCAAAGTTTACGACAAATTCCAGCGCCTTCCGCGCGCAGAAGGCGGCCTCGGGTTGTGCATCAAAATCGGCGGGCGCGGTAATTAAAAAAAGAAGGGAAAGAAAAATGATGGAAGAACTGAAAGCGCGCAACATCCGTGCTATGTGGAACGCTGTCAATGAATTAGAAGATACGGCAATGCACCCTGGCAAGAAAAAGAGCTTATCAACGGAAACGCTCTTTATAGCAATCGCAGCTATCCGCGAAATAGCGGAACAGACACGCCACAAAAACACTGCCAACCACCGCGCCGAACCGGAAAATCCACCGCTTGATGCGATTGAGTTAGCAAAAACAGCCATAGCTTTGCAGCAGTTAAAAGCTGAAAATGAGCAGCTACGCGCCGTGATTACCCAAAGGGATCCAGATTTTTTTAATCGGAAATGTCGAGTCTGCGGATGTGATTGGAATCATCCATGTAACGATCATGATTACTGGGTAGAAGATGATCTATGCAGCGCGTGCGCCGCCCACAAACCGGAAGGAAGCGAAACGTA
>DOWI01000136.1 GCA_003519645.1 Oscillospiraceae bacterium | reverse complement strand
CAGCCCGTAGCTGAGGTCGCAATCGCTGCTACCATTCCAAGTGCAGCAATTTTTTTCAATACATTTTTCAAAATGTTCTCTCCTCCTTATTTTTTTGCTTTCCCGAATTTTACAAACCATATATGTAACCGGTTCTACATATGATTATAGCCACGCATATATTGAAAGTCAACCCAAAAAACAAATTTTCATATAAATGTCAAATAAAATATAAGTAATATATGCATATAGCATATATCATATGTAAATTTTTATAATTATACCTATAACATTTTCTAATATTTCAAAATATTTATGTAAAAAATAACGCGTTTCACAATTTAGATGTTGTGAAACGCGTTCCATTTAAGACTGCGTGTAAGTATTACAGAGTGGTATTTCCCTGTTTTAGTTTCACATCCAAAAGGATCTGATCTGACTCAAGTTTTCCACCTTTTATTAATGTTAAAACTGAGTCAGCAGCGGTTTTTCCCAAATCAGCCATTGGCTGAACGACTGTTGTAAGTGATGGCGAGCATCCTTCAGCAAATGAAGTACCATCATAGCCGACAACTTTGACATCCTGAGGAATCCGTTTACCCCGCTCAAGGAGAACCCTAATGAAAGCCATAGCTACCTGATCAGTTGCAAAAATTCCATCTATATCCTGCATTTCATCTAACACTTTTTTTGCGACGTTTAAGTATCCTTGAAAATTGAACAGGTTCCAAGCAAGCTCTACCGTCCTCACTTGAACTCCATGTGATTTCATGACTTCGCTGAAGACAATATGCCGCTGCTCAGAATAGGAATGAACTTTTCTGCACCCCATAATCTGTACGACATTATGACAGCCGGAATGCAGCAGTGCTTGGGCAGCAAGGCGCCCGCCTTTGCAATGATCAACGCAAATATTGGGAATTCCTTCAATAATGCGATCAAGAGCAACTATAGGCAGATTGAGGTTCCGATATTTTTCGATTTCCAGTGAGTGGGCCCCCATAATAATGCCGTCCACGATTCTTCTGCGCAGCATGTCGACAAATTCTTTTTCCCGGTCGCTCTTTTCAACCGTATTGCAAAGGACGACTTTATATCCATTCTCATACAGTTCCTTTTCAATATATTTCGTTACCGTGGCAAAAAAAGGATGTGCGATATCCGGCATCATGACACCAACAAAATTTGTCCTGTTATGGAACAGATTCCTGGCGACTTCATTTGGCATGTAATCCAATTCTTTCATTGCAGCTAGAACTTTACGCCGTGTATCTTCCGAAACATACCCATTATTATTTAAGACCCTCGATACCGTGCTAATCGCAACCTTAGCTTTCCGCGCTACATCACGAATACTTGCCATATTAATTATTCCTCCAAAACTTTACTTATTGTAACTATATCATGTGTATGGAATGATCGCAACTGCGCACATGAAACAGTTACATAATTTTGTGGAACATATACATAATCAATTAAAAGTTAAATTATAATTGGCAATAAGACTATATCATCATTTTAATTATTGATTTTTTTAAGCAATAAGTATAAAATGGAAATAAGTAACGCGTTCCATTAAAATCTAATATACTAATATAGGAGTTAGGCTATGAATTATGATGTAACAGCAATGGGTGAACTTTTAATTGATTTTACACAGAATGGAGTTTCGGAACAAGGCAACTATTTATTTGAGGCAAATCCTGGTGGTGCACCTTGCAATGTACTCGCAATGTTGAATAAGCTCGGTAAGAAGACAGCTTTCATTGGAAAAGTCGGTGATGATCTTTTCGGCCGATTGCTCATTAAGGTCGTTTCACAGGCCGGTATAGATATTAGCGGCCTTGTTTCAGACACCTCAAGCCGAACAACACTAGCCTTCGTTCAGAATTCTCCGGACGGAGACAGAGACTTCTCATTCTATAGAAACCCTGGCGCAGATCAAATGATTACATCTTCAGAAGTCCGAACGGATATTATTCAAAATTCCAAAGTATTTCACTTTGGAACGCTTTCTCTAACGGATGAGCCTGCCCGCAGTGCAACACAGTCGGCAGTCAATGCCGCAGCAGCGGCGGAAGTTTTAATTTCATTCGATCCGAACCTTCGTCCGCCACTTTGGCATTCCTTAGAGGAAGCTAAAAAACAGATGGCTTGGGGCTGCAGCCAGTGTAAAGTATTAAAAATTGCAGAAGAAGAACTTGCATTTTTGACAGGAAAGGATACGATCGCCAAAGGAATGGTTTCCCTGCGTGAGCAATTTCCCAATATTGCTTTAATACTGGTTACCAAAGGTAAAAACGGTGCGGAAGCCTTTTTCAAAGATATTCATGTTGCGGCTCCCTCGTACCTCGAAGTGAAAACCATTGACACAACAGGCGCTGGCGATACCTTTTGCGGCAGTTGCCTTTCCTATTTGATTGACCACAATCTGGAAACTCTTACGGAACAGCAGCTCGCCAGTATGTTGAAATTTGCAAACGCAGCGGCTTCATTGGTTACAACAAAGAAAGGAGCCATCCTCTCCATGCCTACCCGAGCAGAAATAATGCAACTGATTCAAAATAATAATTGACGTTTAAAATAGAACTTTTTAAAGTGGAGAGAGAGCATAGATAGAAGTGCAGAAGTCAAATGGAGCAAGTCCGGGTACTACCGCTCCCCTTCATTGTTTCCATTTTGGGTTGTCCCAACTATTGACATAAAGCTTTTTAGTCCGTAATATTTTCTGTAATTTTCATTGCAACTTTCATTAAAGGTTTCATAATCAGCAGCAGCACAAGGTAAGCGCAAAGCAAAACAACAGGATAATTTGCCCACCAGCCAATGATTGTTTTCATGGTGAAACCGCTTACCATGAATGTGGCAAGGAAGCTAATCAGCGTAACCATAAAAAGATCATGAACGGCAATCGCGATAAAATATGCCGGAACACCTTTCAGACCTATAGCCGCAGCAAACTTATTTCCCCAAGTGAAACTGGGGACCAAATCGCCGACCATATAGCTGACAAAAAAACTTTCAATTGTCGTAAACATAACCGTCACCAATGTCATCGGCGCACCGACACGGTGCAAAACAATCAGGCCCATAACAAGGCAGATAATGAAACCGCAGACAATGTTCATAAAAAGTCCGATAGCATGATTTCTTTTCATACTGGATTCCTCCCAATATTTTTGCTCGTATTGTAAAGTTAAATGANNTGGTGTTACGCTTTATAAATCAGCTTCCCGTCCATATAAGTTTCTAGAACTTGAACGGAGCCAATTTCTTCTGGATTGACTTTAAATATGTCCTTATCCAAAACCTGAAAATCTGCAAACTTGCCAATTTCTATAGAACCTCTGGTTCTTTCGCAGTGTTCCTGGTAAGCTGCATTAATCGTAAACAGTCGAATGCCATCCATAACACTGATGGCCAGTTCAGGATGATAAACCTTTCCGCTGATCTTGGAACGTCTGGTTACTGCAGATTGAACAGCCTGACGCCAGTTCTGGTATGCGCCACTGATTGCATCTGAACCGCCGCAACACATAACACCAATATTCAGATATTCCTTTAAGCCCATCATACGGGCGGCCTTTTCCACGCCGACACGAGGCGTCGACGGCTCGATCAGATAATCCATCAGACCCGGCTGAACAGAATAGAGAATCCCAAACTTGGCTGCCTTTCCCGCCGTGGCGTTATCTCCAAGGCTGTCGGCATGTAGAACATAGTGTCTTGCATCCGCACGCGGATACATTTGAATGGCGTTCGCCAGACAGTCAACACAGGTCTTGACAGCACGGTCACCAATCGCATGAATGGCGATTTGAAAGCCCTTGCAATGAGCTATATTGATGATACGCTGCAGCTCTGCTTTCTGTTCCTCATCGCTGGCTTCCGGACCAAGGAAGCAGGAATGGCCATGTTTTTTCCCAGGGTCATCCACATAATCTTTCATCATCCAAGCAGTATAACCGAGGTGCACACCATCGCAAAAAATCTTGATTAAATTGAGCTTCATATAATCAGGGTTCTTATTGTAATCTGCAAACGGAAATGCACGGATGGTCTGCTCCACGTTTGCGGATGTTTGAACGCCGTTATTGCCAGCATAGTAGCCAAGCGATACACGGGCAGTCAGTTTTCCCTGATCTGCCAAACGTTTATAGGCATACAGAGCTCTCGTACTTGAGATGCCGGAATTGCGGTTATCCGGACCTAAAGTAGCATCTGTATAGCCGGTATATCCCTCAGCGTTTATAAGTTTTTGGAAATTCAGAATTGCGGTTTCTATTTCTTCATCAGTAAACTGCGGAATGAATTTTTCCACCAGATTCAATCCGCCGCCCTCCATAATCAGGCCAGTTGCTTTACCATTTCCATCGCGAACGATTCTTCCGGGAACAGGGTCCGGCGTGTCGTCAGTAATGCAGCAGATTTCAAGCGCTTTCTGATTCAGAAATGCGCCATGGCCACTCCAAAGTGCGATTTTCACAGGATTATCCGGGCAGACATCATCAAAATCAGCATGGTTAATCGTGCGATTCGGGTCAGTGCGATATTCTTCAAGATTATCATTATCTAAGCCATAGCCGCGAATCCAGCTGCCTTTCGGCAGCTTTTTCGCCGCTGCAGCAAGCCGTTCACGAACTTTTCCAATGGTATTGACCTCCGGATAAGAGAAATTGACCATCAGAGAATTTCCGCCCATCGATACGCCATGGCAATGAGCATCATGCGCCGCAGGCAGGATCATTCTGCCGCCCAGATCAATCACTTTTGTTTCTGAACCGATGTAGATTTTGATGTCTTCATTTTCTCCCACATCAATAATTTTGCCGTCTTTTACAGCAATCGCTTTTTTGAAAGAGTTCTTCTGGTCAACTGTGACAACGATACCATTCATAAAAACAGAATCAGCAGTTATCATGAATAAAACACTCCTTTTCTTCTCAAAGAATATGATCTTGTAATGGAAATCAGATGTTCAGGATCGGCCAAATCTTTACAATATCATTTTCTGCTATTGATAGCAGATACTGCTCTCATAGATGTTTCAGCAAAGTACACCAACAAGACGTTTTCTTCCATACCGTTTTAATCCCATAGTTAAGGTCCTTTCTTCATCAAAGTCTGTTTCATTTCCAATCTTGCCCCACTTTCCTGACTAATTTCAATACACGCAAAGCCACGCGTTAAATGAACTTGCGGTTTTATGCGCTGAAGCAACAAAAAAGCGCCCTGCTGTTAAGCAGAGCGCCCTTGCTCAGTGATGACTCTATGACAATTCATGGCTGCTTATATTCGCATTTCCAGAGAATTCAGGTAATGCCTTTGGTGGTTCCGGTATATGGGATGAGTCTCGATTCCCATAAAATATCTCCTAGCTTATAAGCACATATTTAGGCAAGTTGCGGTTTTTCCCATAAATTTAATTTTGTTCCGATGCCCAATTTCAAGGCGTTCCTGTAGCAAACTGTTCCCCAAGCGATGTCTTCAACCGGCATGCCGCCAACGGAATAAATAATAATCTCATCTTTTTTACGATGGACAGGAATATTGCCTTCCAAGATGTCTCCCAAATCATCCACCTGTTCTTTTTTCATTTTTTTCTCTTGAATCAGGTCCATGCAGTGAACAGCAGGAATGGGAATGGAATCATAGGCGGGGAAAGTCATTTCTTCTTCCCAAGCTTCATACAAATGAATATTGTCGGTAATGTTTCTTGCGCGATTCAGCATGAAATCGTCGTCAAATCTAGCAGCAGCCGGGCAGCAGAACATAGCTCCCGGTTTGATCCACTCTTCTTTTACATATGGATAACTGCTTGGATCACCTGTCGGACTGGATGTGGCAATACTGACAATGTCAGCATCGCGAACTGCCTCTTCTTCGCTCTCCACGATGCTGATGTTTTTTATCTGCGGATATTCTTTCCTTAAAAATTCCGCGAATGTTTCGCATGATTTTCTGCTTCTGCCTTTGATTTTCACCGTATTGATCAAAGGACGTACCGCAGCCATTGCGCTGAACGCCGTTTTATTCATAACCCCGGGGCCAATAATACCAACGACCTCTGAATCCGGGTTTGAAAAATATTTAAAACCGACTCCCGGAACCGCACCTGTCCGGTAAGCACTGAGTAAATTAGCGGACATGTAGGCGACAGGAGCTCCGGTGTCCTTGTCATTTAGGGTAAGCATCAGGATTGATCTAGGAAGTCCCTTCGTCTTGTTTTCGACATTCGAACCGTACCACTTAACACCCGCCATATCGAATTTTCCACCAAGATACGCGGGCATAGCCATAAATCTTCTGTCCGGACCATTCTTTGGCATATTAGGAAAAGGTGGATTATCAGGAAAAGTTATCATTACTCCATGTGAATTCCCATTTGGACCACCCATACGATAATCACCTTGTTTCATTAGACGAAACATTTCTTCAATTGTATCAATGCAGGATTTCATATTTGTAACGCCAGCTTTTACCATATCCTCTTCATTAAGATAAATAAAATCAATTTTCGTGTTGTTCAACATCTCTTATCTCCTTTCAAATTTTCCGTTGACGGCCCGTTTCGCTTTTATTGTCATGGTAAGTCAGATAGAGCTCATTCTCCATCGCCATAACTTCTTTCAGCGGAAGCGCCTTGAAAAGCTTCCGTTTCATGACCTTTTTAATCCAAATCACTGCGTAAACAGCAAGAGCAGCAAAAATGATAAGACAGAGAAGATAAATATTTGTGCGCTCTGCCGGATTAGATGAAATATTGTATATCATCCAAACAGTCCCGATCATCCCGATTAACGGCAGAACAGGACCGCCCGGCACTTTGAAGGTACGTGGAGCCTTTGGCAGTCGGTGCCTCAGAATTAAAACATTGCAGTGGGATATCACATAAGCAATCATCCAGAAAACACAGCCTGTAAGGATAAGGAACGAAAGCTGACTGGAAGTGGAAAGGCCAGTTGCGTTTATCACAATCATGGCACCGCCGATGGTCAGTACGGAAACATAGGGAGCACCTTTTTTATTGGATTTTGCAAAGACCTTCGGCAGCATTTTAATTTTTGCCATCCCCTTGGCTATGTAGCTTAACGAGGAAATAATGGTATTAACAGTTGAGGTAACGGCAAAAATAGAAACAATCGCCATCCAAATGACTCCTGCCTTGCCAAGTAACAATGAACCATAGAGGATATGTGGAGTAGTACTGCGCCCCAGCTGCTTCCAATCAACGTAATTGTGAAAGCCGAGCACCAGCATGACCTGCATCCCCATCACAATCAGAAGACTTAAAATCATACCGAGAGGTATATTCCTGCGGGCATTTTTGACTTTATTAGAAATCGGTATGACAAACTCACATCCAATGAAAAGGAAAAAAGCAAGCCCGCAGAAGGAAGCAATATCGGTGAAATTTGAGGAAAGAACAGCAGGCTGCTTCACCGGAGTACCGCTTCCAAGTTTAGTCATACCAAGGAAGCCCATGACGGTAAGGGAAATAATCAAGCCATACGCCATAATGTCTTGTATCTTCGCAAACACATCAACCCCATTGAGATTGCTAATAATGAGGACAACTAATAGTGCAATACAATAGGCACTGCTCGGAATATTCACCTGCGTAATGACACTTTTCAGCGTATTGCCGAACATAGCGCACTCCGTACTTGCAATCATTGTGTTACAGACAAGATACCCGCCCACCATCGCAATAACGGAAACGAACGGTCCCATACAGGCCAGTGTGTACTGTGCCAATCCGCCGGTGAGATTGGGCATAAGTGCATTGAGCTCTGCCATGGAAAGTGCAGTGATAATATTCAGCGCACATGCAATCGCCATAGAAATAATGAATGTAGTACCTATTGCAGCCGAGCCCTGCCCTAACGACAGCAGGCAGCTTGTTGCAACAATCAGGCCAACACCTGTGGCAATAGCACTGGCAAGGCCCATATTGGGTGCTTTGGTTTCATTTGCTGCTTCCATAAAGCGTCATTCCTTTCCCATTTGGATTGATCAGTCTTTGCCGGAAATCAGGGCATCATAGCCTTCCTCACCCGTGCGCACCCTAACGATATTTGAAATTTCTGATATAAAAATTTTCCCATCGCCTATATGTCCTGTATAAAGTTCTTTTTTGACGAATTCCAAAAAATCGTTAAGTCTCTCTGTTGGAACAATCAGCATGACCATTTCTTTGGGCAGTAATGACGGCTCCTCATTTTGTTCGGCTTCGTACTCTTTCGTACCCAGCTGTACACCGCAGCCCATGGCTTGAAAAACAGTCATGCCGGATATGCCAAAGCGCGCAATCGAATTTTTTAGCTTTTCAATCTTTGATGTGCTCGTGATAATTTCCACCCTTGACAGTTTCATAGGATTGCTTCCCCTCCATTTATTTTATTAAAAAGACAAAGGCATTTTTGAAGACACCTTTGTCTTTTTTGCACATTCGTGCAGCAGCTGAAAACGCACCGCTAGAATGTTTGTTGTTCATGACTCATGAAATTCTGCTGATTCATCACGACTAATTTTTTTTCATAACCGCTGTTATGCAGTTTTTTCAAATAGCAGGTAGGTGTCATATTCGTAAACAATTTAAACTCATGTATGAAATGTGCCTGATCGTAAAATCCTGCTTTAAATGCCACATCTGACAAATTGCTTCCCGTATTTAAAAGACTGATAAGGTATTGGTACTGTATCATTCTACAAAATGCCTTAGGAGACACTCCTAAATTCTGCGTAAATAACTCATTAAGATACCGCACTGAATATTTTGTTTCATCACTCAAATCTTTCTGCTTCACCAAGCCTCGGCTTTCCATCATTCGCCGAAGCATATAATCCACTGCATAATTCTTCATAGACATTTCTGTGAATTTGCAGTAATCATTTACGTACATAGAAAGAAAAATTTGTATCTGCTCCATAAAATTTTTGCTGCGGCATATCCTGTCCAGCGTTTGGTGGTCCCGCATGATCGCGTACATGTTCACGCGGTTTTCCGTAAGTTCAGCTTCCGGAAAATTATTTGGCAAATACGCCTGTCCCTGATAAAAGCGTATGCCGAACATTCTGCTGCCAGGCTGAATCGTTGGGATATCTACCAAACCGTGACTGTAAAGACGTGTTCCATAACAATCTGCTCGGTAACCATCACCGCAGTGAAACACTATGTCTGAAGAACCATCTGGTACTACTTGCGCTGCGTCCATTGCGCCTGAAGCTGTGGCAGCAGTAAAGGAATAAAAATGAGATATTCCAAATTTCCCATATCGATATACATAATATTTTTCAGCTGCCATAACCATAAGCGGCTGGCGCGGCATTACACGGGTACCCACTGATTTTTTCAATAAGTTTTGCATAAGCACTGCTCCGTATAAATGAAATTTTAATTGTTAATTGATTCATTATAACAGATTATACTCTATTTTTATTACTAGTAACAGTACTTTCGCCATTTATTTTTGAATTTTAATATGCCAATTTATTCATGCCTTTGCTTTAAAGCGAGTGCATCGAAAAGGTTCCATATTCACCGGAGGCGTACCGTCAGTCATGACTTCTGCAATACTGTAAGCCGCCGCCGGACCAATGCCAAACCCATGCCCTGTAAAGCCGCAGGCAAGGAACAGCCCCGGCGCACCATCTGCTGCTCCAATGACAGGAATCCCGTCAGCGCTTGCATCCAGCCATCCTGCCCATGTGCGAACAATTTTTGCATTGGAAAGTGCCGGGAAATATTTCATAATGCCACGGCAAGTACATGCGGCGCCAATGCTGGTGGAAGGTGCCGCCTTATCACTTGCCAAAAACGGTTCAAGCCCGGTGGAGCCACCGAAGACAAAGGAACCATGTTTTGTCTGATGCCCATAAAAGTCCGCTTCCGCTGTACCCAGCATTTGATCAAACATATGCGGTTCTGCTTCTGTCACCAAGCACTCAATTTTTTGTTTACGCATTGGCACATCCACTTCAACCGAAGAGGTAATCTCTCTGGTTTCGTATCCAGCTGCCACTAAAATTTTGTCACATTCAAAATTACCGTCTGGTGTAATGACTGTATTCACTTTCCCCTTTACTTTTTTCAGTGCCAGCACCGGTTCTCCCGTAATAAAACGCACACCTAGTTCCCGCGCCTTTTTGAAATAACCCAGTGTAGTTGTAAGCGGGTTCGCATGGCCGTCAGTTGGACACCAGCTTGCACCTAAAACTTCGTCAGATAGATATGGGTTTATTTTTCGTACTTCTTCCCCGTCTATCATACGGACATCGAGTCCGCAGGCAACTGCGCGGTCGGTCAAGCCCTGCAGTATTTTCAAATGTGACGGGGTCTTGCCAAGGCGCAAATTCCCTTTCTGAGTATATTCTACATCTGTGCCCAGTTCTTCACTGAGTGTGGGCCAAATATGCTTTATCCCCCACATAACCATTGGCAATTCACGCGAATCACGGCCTGACTGACGTACACCACCGCCATTTCTAGAGGAACCGCCGTTTCCAATAGAATCAGCAGCTTCCAAAACCATTACCGAAACGCCTTTTTTCGCAAGATAATAAGCCGCTGCACAACCGATGATGCCGCTGCCAATGATGATAACGTCAGAAGTTTGGTTCATCACTCTACCCCCTTCTCGCTGCTCAGTATCTTCATTTCTGTGGGGCGCATAGGTGCCCGGCCTGTGGCCGGCTCCAACTCAGAGGATTTCCTACCAAGTTCACGGGCAATGATATTCCTGACCAGCCTGCCACAGGTCTGGCCCTGACACAGCCCCATGCCGCAGCGCAAATAACGGCGGACTTCCGTTAGTGTATACATTCCTGCGTGTACGGCTTTTCGTATTTCTCCTTTTGTTACTTCTTCACAGCGGCAGATAATAAGGTCATCATCAGCCGCCGGTACAAAAGGCCCAATATCAGCCAGTCTGTCATTTGCACTTATCATCCTCAAGCTCTCCTTTCTTAAAGAAACGGGCATCCATAACCTTATCTTTTGGTACTTTAATGGTCAGCAGCGATGTATGATCAAATGCCGGTGCAGTCTTCACTCCAACCACTTCCGCATCACAGACAGGCACACCGGAACGGTCAAGCGCAGTACCCTTTGCTCCCTGTTGCGGCAGCGGCAAAAATTCATATGGCATTGTAACCGTACCAAATCCCGGCTCACTGTTTTCATCGAGTAAAAAGATTGCCTGCCCGGAGCAGGAAGCCACACACATTCCACATCCTATGCACTGTATGTTGGTATCTACCTGTGGCAAAGCAGTGATATCCTTACCAACCTTGATGCAGTGTTTCGGACAGACATCCTGACATGGATTGCAGGGAATATTCTGTGTACACTCAATGACTGGATGAACACCGACTTCATGCACAACACCGGGGAAACGTTCTGCCTCTTCAGTTGTGATATGCCCTTCTGCCAGCAGCGTTTGAGAAATATCAATTCCTTCTTCTGTCTTTTTGATCATTTTGCCACGGTTCTGCGGAGCAAACATCCCCTGACGCAAGTCGTTGAGGTCCTCACTTAATTTCGTCAGAGATGCATTTTTATCTTTTTCAGAGCAAAATCCAAGGTAAGCAGCCGCGCAGATACCAGCCATACGGCCCTCTATCATTGCCGAGCTTGCCTCTTCTATGCCAGAAACATCCCCTGCCGCGTAGATGCCCGGAACAGATGTTTCTCCATACTGCCCGCAAACCGGCACATGTCCGCCACGCGCATCCTCCATTTCGCAGCCCGCCATCATTAATAACTGTGCCATTGGCGAAAGTCCAACCGCCACACAAATCGTGTCAACGTCAAAATGCTTTTCCGTACCGGGAATCGGCTGAAAGTGTTCATCGACCTGACTCACGACCGCGCCTGTAACACAGTCTGTACCTTCGGCTTTCGTAATCGTATGTGAAAGGTAGAAAGGAACCCCACAGCGGGCAACCTTAGCGGCATGTACACCGTAACCGCCGATGTGCGGAGCAGCATCAACTAAAGCCCTTACTTTACAGCCAGCCTGCAGCAGCTGGAAACTAACAACCAGCCCAACATTGCCGCTGCCGAGCATCAGTATTTTTTCTCCAGGTTTCACACCGT
>DOWI01000123.1 GCA_003519645.1 Oscillospiraceae bacterium | reverse complement strand
ATATGCTCGTTGGATTTTACAAGGAAGTCATTTCGGTGCATAGCATATACGAATTTCGGGATTTCTCCCGAATAAGCCTGTAATACTTCGGCATCCGATTTTAATAAATAGCCGTCGTTTGATTCTATAAGCGTTTCATCTGCTAACAATTCTTCGATTGCCGATTTAATTTCTTTTGTCGGCAGTTTATAAAATGACTTTACCATATCGGTGTCGAACACCACATGACGGTACGCAAACCGTTTGATTATGACTTTTAGCGCGTCAATGCGCGAATACTTTGCTAAATCAACATCGGGGAACATTTCGGGGAACTTAAACCATCCCCGATCCCATTCGCCGTCATATTGATCCTCATAAATCAAAAAGGCTTCTTGTAGACGGTGAAGAGCGGGAGTGATCTCTTTTACCAGCATTCCAGTGGACTCTTTCATTTGTTGGATGTTGAGCGGTCCTTCACGCTCGATCAGCTCCAACAAGGCGAGCTGCCTTTCGGTCGGCTTGTCCAACGGTTTTCGGAAAAGGCAAGCGAACAGTTCCATATCTTCCGGCATGATCCATCCGAGGTTGCCGTCTGAGAAACGTCCTTTAATAAGTTTGTGAGTTCTCTGCCGCTCACGGTTAAATTCTATATCGTTAAAATCAGCGCGGTAAGTCAGAGACGGCGGGTCACCGAAACCGTTCCAGTAAACATTTTGTCCCGGCTGTGTATCACGGTATAGGACAATGTATTCATCTTCACTTGCTTTACGGGAAAGAAACTGCCGCTCCATTCGCAGGGCGATTATATTATTTTTGATTATCATATTTTTATCCATCGTGATCACCTCCTGTCATTCTGTAAATAAACACCAGCTCACGCCAAACTTATCAATAAGGCTGAATAAACACGGGCTAAAGTCCACAGACTCCAACGTACCGGGTTTTATCGCATCTTCGTTTAAAACCTCATACGCCTTTTTAACCTTATCCGCTTCTTCCCTGCTGAAATTCAGACATAACTGCACATTGTTTCCGTGAATAAGCGGCGTTTCGTTTTCATAATTGGGATAATCCAACATTCTCGCTTCGGAAACGGCAAGTATCTGCCCATATACGTTAAGCTCCGAGTGGTCATATTTGATATCGTCGATGGATACATTGTCGTCGTTTGAGGGCTGATATACAACTTCCCCGTCAAACGCTTTTTTATAAAACTCAAATGCCTTGCCGCTTCCATTAACGTAAATTTGAAACATTGATCTTAGCATAGTTCATTCTCCTCTGTTTTTAGTTTGGGTTCTATCCGCATATTTATCATATCACATCATACACGACAACAGTATGTCATGTTCATTTGTATAAATTAAGAATATTTTCCGCAAGCAAGGCGAATTCTGATCGTGCTTCTTCCGGTTCAATAACTTTTGCTTTGTCGCCGAATCCGAGTATCCATCCGTAAATAAAGTCTTTGTTTGTAAAATCGAGAGAGAGCAGCAAGCCGTTATCGGTTTCTTCGTAACGATTCATTCCATAGGTTTCGATCAAACGGAATCGAACGCTTCTATCAAACAAGATTTTTACATGATACAATTCGGGGAAAGCATCCTCTGCATTCGCTTTTTCCGGCGGTACGGATCGGGGAGTAAAATCATCCTCAGTAATCTCATAGTTCCATAAGCGATTCAACTTGAAACGCCGGAAATCTTCGCGCAATCTGCACCATCCGAATATGTACCATGCATTCCATCGGAATTCTACAAAGTATGGCTCGATTTCACGGGGCATTTCACCTTTGGCATAATAATAATCAAACTTCACCGTTTTATGTTCGGCGATAGCTTTTTTAAATAACACGATTTTTTCAGACAAGCTGTCTTTGTAGTGGGAAGAGAGATCAATTACAATGCTTTCTGTTAATGAGATCATTGCATCGGATGGAGCGAGTTTGGTCATAAGGTTTTCAAAATTGGATTGCTTCGATATCGAGTCAACGCTTTTCAATCCGATAACGAGGGTTTGTAATTCTTCTGCTGTCAGTACATTCTTATTGATTTTATATCCTTCCATGATGGATATGCCGCCGTCGCCGCCCCGCAGAGTCACGATGGGAATTCCCGCAAGACAAAGCGTGTCAATGTCCCGCAGGATCGTCCGGCGAGACACATTAAACCGCTTTGCCAATTCTGGCGCGGTAGATTTATCGTTTTGTAACAGAACGGTTAAAATACCGATCAAGCGGTCGAGTTTCATGTTGCTGCTCCTAATCTTTCAGCCACAAAGCGGGACGAACGCCGTTTATGTTTAGCCCGCTTGTTGTATCAGTCGCCATGAAATTACATCTATCGAACACGAAATATCCGTCTATCAAGTCATCGCTGCCGACCATATTAATGCCACCGTGGTCAAACTCGTCTCCGCAGAATCCCATAACAAATGTAACATTATGTTCGTTGGCACCGGGCGAACGTAATGTCCAATGCCGAACAATACCATCCTCATCAACGGCGCGGCGGTTGATGTTGTATTCGTCGCCAAACCACGGCCAATATATATCTTTGCACCAATCGCAGTTTAAATGTACTTCTCTCGCATTTATCTGTCCACTGTCGCCAAAATATTTTATAACTTCGCTGATACTCAACAAAAAGATTTTGTCTGTCGTGGGATTGCCGCCGCTGGTACCGTACCACGGATTGTCTGGGGTTTCGTTTGTTACTTCTATAATCCGTTCGCGGTCAGCTTTGCTGAACGAATTATAAAACTCACCGTTGAGGTATTTTCGCATATCGCTCATTTCCCATGTTAATTCGCATTCTTCATGATGATACGGTCGCTTTTCAATCACCTTTTCGGTGATGATAAGCGATTTTTTGTCCTGCTTGTCAAGCACATACCAATCATACGCTCCGAAACGGATTTTACCTCCGGTTGGCATGGGGATTGGTTTAATGGGAGCGCCGCAGTCGGGACACATTTCTCTGTTCTGTGGATCGTCTTTTTTGCATTTCGGACAAATCATTATATTAGCTCCTTCCGCATTTCTATCCNNAGAAAATCCGGTTTTCTCATAGAGCCGAACTGGACCGGAACAATCCCATTCGTATCGCTCGTCACGCACAACGGGAAATCCCACAACGGCAATGTAGCCTTCGGTTTTCGCATCGTTTATGACTTGTTGTAAAAGAGCGGTAGCAACACCTTTCCCACGGTATTCCGGAGCAATTTCAAAACAGATTACCGCTTTTTCCTGTTTTTCAACCGGCGCATAAAAAGGTGTATCATCGTATACAGGTTTAACCGGGTAATTCGCTCTGTCGTTGGCGTTACACCAACCTATTGATTTCCCATCTACATATGCCAAATAACCTCGTAAAACACCGTCCGCAATTTGCTGTTCGGCGACTTCACGGGATGCACGGCCGACATCTGCTCCATCTATCTTATCATAAGCCGATTTATATTGTTTTTTGGACATTTGATAAACTTGACAATAGCATCGATACGGGGAATCGTCTGTGAACGCTCGATTTTCAAAAAAATCGAAGTAATCGTCAGAAAGTTCTGGGGTAAGCGGTTTGATTGATAGATTCATGGTTATTCTCCTTTTTTAAGTGAATTAACACTACATCAAACGTCGTATTCTAACTTCAATTTAATGTCATCTATGATTTTATCAAAAACTTGATCCCGTTCCGTAGACGTATCATAAAGCGTAAAACCATATTTCAATAAATGATCAGTCATGGACAGACTGAATGGAATAGCGTCTTTACTGGCATACTCTTTTAGTTCGTTATCATCAAAACCATATGTCCAATCATCTTCTGTATCGTATTTTTTGAAATCGTTGACAAACTCATCGGCTGTTTTTTTGTTCTGTACCAGTCCTATAAGCATAAAATTATTTTTCAATTCTTCTATCCCATACATTTTCAGAATAGGCAATATCTTTTCAAAATTAAAATAACCACCCTCCAGTACAAAACGATTACCTCTTACAGCGTGCGCCCGTAGGTTCAGCTCATACGCAACGCCGCTATCGGAAGAAAGCACACCGAGAAAATGTCCGATGAACGGTGCCAAATTGTCTGTGGTCTTTTCTCTGTCCCAATTAAGCTTGATATCTAATTGCGGATATGCTCCTTGAAACGTGGCGACAAGTTTATCGAGGCTAATGACAAAGCAGCTCAGCTCTTCACTTATTTTTTTCGCCAATGTTGTTTTACCGGCTCTTGATGGACCTGCAATGATTATGTTTATCATCGTATTACTCCAATTCATAAGTCTGCAGTTGGCCGCAGAGCATTTGAAAAAATCCGAACCGCTCATAAAAAGGGGCAAGTTCAGTATTGCCGTAGATAACCGAAATCATAAAGATTTTGTTTTCCTTGAGTTTGGCTATGATCCTGTTCATCAGCGCCGTACCTATCCCGCGTCCCTGATAAGCCGGATCGACCGTCAAATCTTGTATATAGGCGTCGGTAACGCCGTTTGAAACGGTGTCCACATATCCCACAAGCCTATCGCCGTCATAGCAGGCGATATGATAATACGAATTCATGAGCGGATTATTATAAAAGCTTTCCATGCCGTTCCATCCGACGCTGCGGCGCAACGCGGCGATTTGTTTTGAGGAAACTTGAGTGTTTTCTTGATATGTTAAATTCATNNCCGTTATAGGCGTATTCCAATTTATCCAAAACATACGGGATCGCAGCTTTATTGTCCAGTTTAATCAAGCAATAATTATTTTTCAGCCGTTCGGTGTGTTGTTTCACCGATTCACGGATGGACAGCTTTTCTATCTCATTCACTTTTTCAATGATCGTCTGCAAGCTGCCAAACTGCCGGAGTAGAGCCGCCGCCGTTTTTAACCCGACTTTATCCGCTCCTTTGATATTGTCGGAGGTGTCGCCTGTGAGCGATTTGCAATCCGCATATTGATCGGGTAAAATCCCGAATTTATCTTTAATGACAGAGTCATCGTATAATACCGTTTTATCCCCGCGGTAACGCAGAACTGACACTTTATCATTTATTAATTGGAAGAAGTCACTGTCAAAGGATGCGATTACTATCTTCATTTCGCTGTCGTATGTATAAACATAACTTGCCACCGCGTCATCAGCTTCGCCATCGGCTATCTCGGTATGGAGGATACCCATACAATCAAGAGCGGCATATATATCGGGAAGCTGTGAAAAGGGATTATCTTCATCGGAAACATCGGCGAAGCTCGGACGGTTTGCTTTATATTCTGTGGACAGTTCCGCTCTCGGATTATCGTGTTCACCGTCAAATAATACGATAATATGGGTAGGTTCGGTCATCTTTATCATTTTGATTAACGCGCCGACAAAACCCAATGTACCGTGGATCGCACGACCGTCCTTTCCGGTGATGCGTGACGGCATACCGAAAAACATTTGAAATAATAAATTTGAACCGTCAACGATCAATAGCTTCATGAGTTGTTTCCTTTTTCTGTTGATTCCAATTTGAACGTCA
>DOWI01000251.1 GCA_003519645.1 Oscillospiraceae bacterium | reverse complement strand
ACACCGTCCGGGCAGACAAATTTGCCGCTGTGCTTAGTTGCTCCCACCAACAAATTTGACAAATCGCCGCCTGATCGGACGGCTTCCATTAACAGAAACAGCTTCGCCATACTTTTCGAGCAGAATCCATCGGGACAACCATCNNTCAACATCGTGACCGTTCCTGCAGTTTTCCGGTTTTCCGTCAGCTCCAACCGAGACAACTGTGATTTTGAATGAATAATCTTCTTTGTACCAATGTTTCATTTCGCACCCTCCGGCATAGCCCTATTTATCACACCGAGTATGAAGTCCGTTTTTGAATTGGTATAGAGAACACGGTCACCGTTTACTTCTTCGATTAACCGCATTTTCAATTTCCCGTATTCATCAGCTATATCTTTGTTGCTAAGCAAAGCGTTTCTGAATATAGTTTGACGTCGATTTTCTTCGCTGTCTTTGGGATATACATAAAAGTGGTAATCCATAAAATCATCAAGAATCAACCGCTTGAAAACTTCACGTTCTTTAATGCCTCCGTCACCTTCATGTTGAAACCCGACTTTTTCAAGACGGGCGACAATAGCAGGGAACACATCGTAGGATTCCATTACCGCGACAATATCAATAATGGGTTTGGCGCACAGACCGGGTACAGAGGTACTGCCGACGTGCTTTATTTCAAGTACCAAGTCACCGATTTGTTCCATCAGGAAATCGCGGATGCGTTCAAATTCAGTTTTCCAGTTTGGGTCGTATGGTAAAACTATAAGCGTGTTTTTCAGCTTTGGCATTATGCCACCCCACTTTCTAAAATGCTGAATGACCCATTGTCGCAATCAATCTCTGCCATTACACCGTAAGGCAATATGCAGATTGGCGCGGTATGTCCGAACGGCAAATTATAAAAGACGGGTAAATCAGTAAAATCCAAAACTTTCATCGTTCTTAATAAAGCATCTTTATAATCATCATTTTCAGGATATTTATTAAAACGACCTATAATCAAGCCTTTTATATTCCGCATTATGCCCCTCTTGCCAAGCCACACAAAAAAATCGGCAAAGGCGTTGGGCGATGTGTATTCAACTATATCTTCGATAAACAGAATGATATTATCGTTTTCCTCAAACGGTGCAAGTAGAGATATTAGGTCAATTTCCATAATTCCTGTGTGACCGCCAAGTAACTGACCCCGAACAACTCCGTGGCCCTGTAATCTTTCGTATTTTCCGCATGAATGGTAAGTATATATCGCAGATTTATTTTTGTAATCATGCGGATCACAACAAAAGGAATACGGAGAATCAATAATACCGATTGGCTTGGTATCAAAAAGGCTCTTCTCAAAATGGCTTATTGTGGATTGTGGTACACCTTGCGGCTCGCCAAAAGAAGTCAGCAGATTGGTTCCGTAGAATGTGGAAAGCCCTGCTTTCAGGCACATCAAATGCACATTCATTATGTCTGAATAGCCGATGAACACTTTGGGATTGTTTCGGATAATATCATAGTCTATGTATGGAAATAACCGTATGCTGTCATTACCGCCAATGTTTGCGATGATGCCCTTTATATCCGTTTGAGAAAACGCCCACATCAAATCTTCTGCCCGTGCTTCTGCGCTTTCACTTAAAAACTTTTCTCCACGCATAGAATTTGGCGCAGCAACGCATTCCAACCCGAAAATATCTTCCATTCTTTTAACAGCAAGGTCATAACGCCAACGAACATCAGGTTCGCCAGCGATTCCCCATGACGGAGATATGGTTGCAATTTTATCACCAATATTCAGTTTTTGCGATTTAATCAGGTTCATTCTGATAATTCCTTCCTCATCTGTTCAACAAACCACAAATATTCGTCATAACTCTCATATGGTGCCGGTTCACTCATACGGTAATCAATCGGCGCACTTGGGAAGTCATCGTCGAGATAGCGGGGGAATAAGTGGATATGTAAATGCGCCCCGGAATTTGCGTGCATTTCGTAGTTTATTTTCACCGCCCCTGTGACTTTGCGGAGTGCTTTCCCGATACGTTGAACTTCATTCATAAAAGCTGCCGCATCTTCTTTTGGCATATCCTCGAAATGGAAGTAGTGTTCCATAGGCATGACATATAGTTTACCGAACAATCTCCCTTGACCGGGGTAATCACCGCCGACACAGATTTTTTCGTTTAATACAATGTCAATCTGTCCATCGGGCATAGGCTCGTTATTACAAGCGGGGCAATTCTCCTTTTGTGCCACCCTGATAAATTCAAGATAACGGTAATGGAAGCTCCCGCCGCGTTTTTCAGACGAAGCAGGGCGCGTCATTTCACATCGGGGTAATCCGTCATGAGTAATCGGCTTCTCCACAGAGAATCCATATTTTCTATATAAAGCTCTCGCTGCTGCTCCCTGCGGGTAATCGTCACAGAAAGTATTTACGGTAATATCTTTGTTGGTGTCAAGCTGCCGCAAAGCAGTTTTTAATAAACGGTCGCCTGCACCTTTACCACGATATTGTTCGGATACAGCAAACCATGAAATGCGGTTATTCGTTCGTGAAAAGCCTATGAAACCCATGTTGTTGCCGCTTACATAATCCACGGCGGTCAGAGCTTCGTGTTTGTTTGCCTTGTTTTGAGCATAAGACATAAATTCCGAGTCTGTTCCCATATTTGCTGGATGTTGAAATATTGGCGATACCTCGGTTGCCAACAAATACCACGCAGCAAGGTCGTTTTCGTTTGCCCATCGTATCAACATCAGCTATTCCTCCGTAAATTTCACAATTTTTGTTTCGCCGGTTTTAAAATCTGTTTTCCAGCCATCGTAAGTATAATCCTTTGGAATACGGATATAACAACCGATTGTATCATCTCGCTTACGAGTGATGATACCCGATACATTTTTATTACCGGCATGNNGGCATTACCTTCCGCAACCATCAACCCGTTATTGTCACAGGAAACAACAACACCGATATGGTCACACCAAGTGCTGTTTTCCGGCTTATCTTCTTTTGGAATTATGTTGTTGTAAATAACAATATCGCCGCGTTTTGGAACAAAGCCGTCTTTTTCAAAGTAGCAGAATCCGTTTTTCATGCCCCACTCATACCATGCGACAACACAAGCGAACCGGCAATTCGCTACTTTCTTTGCGGTATGAGGAACACGAATAGGTAACGAAAGTCCCGCTTCAAGACAGCAATGATAAACGAAAGCGGCGCACCACGCATTTTTCAACTCGTCGAAGGCGGTTTCTTCCGGAAAATAACGGATTATTTTCATATATTCCGTATTCGATTTTTCCCCGGCGATTTGCTTTTCCGCGAGGGTTTCAGCTATATCGCCTACAAGGGATTGATTAAAAGGATTTATAAAGGTTTCCTCTTTTAGAAGCACAGTTATTTTGGGCGTCGGCAGCAAAAGCTCTTGCATAATACGGAGCAATCTCTGACCGTAAACCCATCCGTATGTGGTATCAAACGATAAGCGTTGAAGAATATCGCTGTCTTTTAACATTTCATCATAATCGTCGTGTATAAGGTCTTTATTTGCGTGGTGATAAATTGCCGATTTTATGATTGTTTGTTCTTCGTCGGTAAAAAGGTCAGCCAAACTATACTTAAACGCAACCCGTACCATTTCTGCACCGTTTTGAGAGTGCCAAGCAGTAACGCCGGTTTTATAAGAGTATACATCATGCAATAAGCCAATGACCGTTGCTAATTCCAAGTTTAATCCACGCTTCACCGCTAATAGAGCGCAGCATTGCGAAACCCCGTAGGAGTGAATGTACGCAGCACGTTTTTCATCGGCATCCTCGATATGGTCAAAAATGTTATTTATATAAGCTCTGACGCGACCTATTCTATCCGTTGTCCTATTGCCGTCATTCAGCCATTTATGCCCGTCAGGGTTCATCGCTTCAAGCGCATTTTTCAACCAATTCCTTTGTTCTGCGGACATTGCGCGTGTTGCCATATCATAATCTAATTGATAACCTTCGCGTTCGGTGTCGGTTGATTTATATAACAACACCATTTCTGGGGCAAGATATTTGATTCCGTGGCGGGTTAAAATCGCCTGTGATAACGGGAGAGAAACATCGTGATTTCTTGCGTATAGAAAACGGTCATTATCTTTATTGTTAAAGAGAAATTCAATAAAAGTCAGCTTATCCTGCCCTTTAGGGTCAAAGTCAACGATGAACATATCCGGCTCATCTGCTGGCGTTAATGATACGGTTTCACACTCGTTCGTCATACAGAAGATATTACGTTTTGCCTTTATTTGATTTGCCACATCAGTAATATAGTGNNGCACATACCACCGCCGCAGAGTTCATAAACACGCCACCCCAGCGATTGCATGAATAGGATGATTTTATCGCGTTCATCCCAAAAGGCAGATATGTCAATATCGCCATGCTTACGAACGGTTTTATCTAAAAACAATTCGATTGCATAGCCGCCGCAGACAGCATATTCAAATCCGCCGTTTTTCAGCAGATTATCGGCTTCTTGGAGTAAACGGTTCATATTATGCCTTTCCTTTCCGCACATAGAGCGTTGCCGAGTGTACAATGGCATTACTGATGTCCATCTCTACAAAATCTTCTACAACAAACCCCGATTCTGTCATTTCCTTTTCATAATCCGTTTTGTTCTTCGCTCTTGCCGGAACAAGGGGAATGTCAACAGTTCGGATTTCGCCATTAACCGTAATTTGCCGTGGTGCAGGCGTTTGATAATCATCCCCGGTGATTTCCACCCATTGTTCAATGGAATCTACAGTATGACTTGGCAAGTCTTTTCGATAGCTTTCACGGAAAAACAGAGCGGGAGCGTTGGCGCGCAAACCAGCGCTCACATTATCAAGATACTTTTTACGGTCATTGTCAGTCACAATCATATGAAGTCCCATCGCATCAACCGCAGCATCATACAATCCTTCGACACGCTCATTGACCATATCCAACAACGATACCGTCNNTACAAGAACCTCTTTTGATCGCGCTACCGCTGATGGGGCTATATCTACGCCATGATAAATACATCCGAGCTTTGATAGAATCACACCGACAGAACCTTCTCCACAGGCGTACTCCACTACCTTTTTGCCGCGCAATTCATTCTTATCAACCCATTCGGTGAGGGTGCTTATCAAGATTTCATCATCGGTCGAATGCCCCCACAATTTTGCACCGGAAGCATAAACGGCTTGATACCGTCTTTCGTAAGAGAGGTAGTATGGAGTGAATTTATTTACCATTTCATCGAAATAAGGGTAAAACCATTTGCTTAAAAATTCGCCAGCCGTTATCATTTCACGGATTTTATCAGCGGTCGCCCACATCGCATCGCAAGTTTCACTTTCTTGGAGGTGAACATCCTTGATC
>DOWI01000087.1 GCA_003519645.1 Oscillospiraceae bacterium | reverse complement strand
TACACATCGTCATAGTTGTCGTTGATGGTGGCGATGACCGATTGCTGGACGGCATCGCGGACGCCCTGTGCAATAATGCTCACACGGAAATACTCGCTGATTACGCAGAAGATGAGCAGGATGCAAAGCGTTACGGCGATGGTCAGAGGAAACCCGTCGCCGCGTGCGCCTTTCTTCAGGATGCGTTTCACGGTGTTCTTCTGCACTGGGCGTTTTGCGGGGCTTTTTATTGCAGCTTTGGCACGTTTCACGATTCGGAGCGGGTACGGAATGATCTTGCTCATTTCCAATACACCTCGCTTTTGCCCATGGCTTCACCTCGGAGTGTTACGGGGAATGAGCCAAAGTCACCGAATAAGCCAATATCCATGCGGTATGTCACCACTACAGTGATTTCCTCGTTAAGCTGTACTCTGCCTGTTCGTGACCAGTTCACATCGGGATTGATGCCTGTTTTGTCAACAAGGATTTCTTCTCGCCTTGAGGTTTCCGTGCCGACTCTGCCTTGAATCTCAGCTTCACGCATAAGCTCGGTGGCAAAGGTATCCACCTTTTGCTTTGCAATATAGGCTGGGAATACCTTGACGGCTAAGGCAACAACGAGCATAGCACAGAGGATTAATACCACTATATCAATGTATCCCTCGCCACGATTGTTCTTTAATGGTCGCAGTAATTTCTGCATCTTGCCACCTCCTAAAACATTCCGCCAAGGGAGCGGATAATCTCAAAGATGATAACCATCATGTACATCATGAGGAAACACATCAGCATGAGAAAGCTGAACACTCTGATTTTCGGTGGTATCTTGAGAGCTTCAGCCTTTAATCTTTGCAGCTCCAACTGCTTCATATCGTGGGAGAGCATTTGAAAGTACATTCCTCCGTCATCACCACGCAGTACACCGATTAAACCTCTTGCAATGTCGGAGAGCATGGGTGAATTGAGCCTTGACTCAAATCTTGTGAGAGCTGCCTCATAGCTTGAGGAACGCATATCGGCTGTTACAATATCAAGCTCCTTTGCAAATTCCTCACCGGCATTCTTTTTGTAATGTTCAAGCATAGAGAGTACATCTCGGCTTGCCTTTAGTTCCTGTGTAATGGTGGCAACAAATCTCGGCAATTCCACCTCGATTTTTTCTCGCTTTGCAGACAGCTTTTCATCTGCCTTGCGGATTTCTTTGCAGTAAACAACCACCGATAAAAACACCACAATGGGTGCAAGGAGCGGAAAGACCAAAAGGCAAGGAATAACCGCAAGAGCAATCATTTCCGATTTGAGGATTGCATAGGCTGTAAATTCCTCGGGAGTTTCTTTCATGCCTGCGGCAGATAGGGCGTGCTGCATACGGATTTTTTTGTATTCATCCATTGGCAAAAATTGAGCCAGCTNNACGCTGTAAGCAGTGCATCAATGGATTTTGCTTTCTCTCCGCTTTGTTTGGTGGCGGTGAGCATTGCCTTGCCTGTGGCAAGACTCGGGAGCTTCAGCACATCGGCAAGAATGAAAAACACACCCAAACCAAAGAATGTGCCAAAGAGTAAAATTAAAAATTGCATTGAATTCTCCTTTCGCAGAAAATCAAATCGCAGGCACAAAACTTTGAATTGCAAATAGGTTTCGTGTGCGAATTGCCACCGGCGGCTCGCCGGCTATCTTCGATATTCGATTGGCTGTGTCAGCTTTACCACAAACGCCATAGATACAAACATGATGACAAAGCAAATGGCGAGAACAATCTGCCCCGGTGCCGAGTGCATAAGGGTGTTGTACCAATCCTTATTTAAGAAATACAGCAAGGGAATATTGCAGAGCATCAGCACCTGCATTGAGATAAATTCTTTTCGTGGACCGAACACCAAGTTTTCAAGCTCACCGTTTACCACTCGCATATCGGATAGCTTTGTCACAATAGGCGTCAGTGTGCTTTTCAGGCTTCTGTCCGATTGACAGGCAATCATTGCATCGCACCATTCGTGGAATACCGCATTATCAATTTGTCCTCGCATAGACAATAGAGCCGAAACAATGTCGAGATCAATCATCTTGATGCGATAGGTAAATCCCTTGAAAACCGACAGCACAGGAGGGTTCAGATATCCGATGTTTTCTTCCACTGCTGTCACAATGTCCTCATTTCTCAGGTAAGCGGTTGTAACGATAGAAAGTGCGGTTTCCAGCTCTGCCGAAATATCCTTTTTGAAATGACTTTGGGTGAGGCGAATATACCAAAATGGCAGCAGCATAAATCCAACAGCAAGCACCGGCACTGCAAAAAAGTTCCCAAAGCTTATGGCAATTGCCGCGCCCACAGCAAAGAGCGTTAAGGACAGCAGACAGATAAACGGAAAACGCTTACTTCTGCCTGTCACCCTTAAAATCTCCTGCACCTCAGTGATTTCTTTTTTGAGGAAGCCAACCTTTTTTCGGTTGGTGCTTTCCTTGATTTCAGCCTTTAGGCTTTTGGAATTGGACAGCAATTTNNAAAAAAGCCTGTAATCATACCGATACAGGCAAATAGTAGAGTTAAATTCAAGCTGTTTTCACCTCACTTTTTAAGGCTTCAATGTTTGCCAAAGGCATACCATTCTCTAATAGCCTTTTGGATAGGCTGTCGGAGATAGAGCTTGTTTGCTCATGGTATCCATCAATGACAAATTTGCCGTCTACGGTTTTATTTTCGGTAATCACATACCTAAACAGGGTGTGGTATACTCGCTCACCGCTTGGGAGAATTTCACATTCCATAATCTCCATCATACGGCGCTGCTTGTTTTCAAGCTGCTTGCAGAACACAATGATTGGATATGCTTCGGTGACATACTGCATAAGGGTTTCATCGCTCATATCCACAGCTCGCTTACAAAGAGATACCATTCTGCGGTAGGTAGCTTCGCAGGAGTTTGCGTGAATAGTTGTTAAAACAGCAATACCTGTTCGAGCCATCTCCTGACCTGCGTTTGCCTCGGGGCCACGCATCTCGCCAACTACGGCAATGTCGGGGTTCATACGAAGTGCCATATCAAGCAGTTTAATTTGGTCAATACACTGACTTTGGATTTCGCTGTCCCTTGTGAGGGTATGGATTACCGAGTTTACCACCTTGCCGTCCCGATAGCGGACGAGGTCAAGCTCACGAGAACCATTTTCAATTGTGTATATTCTCTTGTTGTCGGGAATGGTAGTCAAAAGCCAACCGAGAACGGTAGTTTTACCGCTTGAGGTTGCACCTGCAACGCAGACAGAAATGCCATAGCGAATAAGTGCCGACAAAAAGTCAAGCATAGTGCCTGTGGCGGTTCCTGTGTTTACAAAATCCTCTTTTTTCATGCTCTGTGGGTTTACAATACGAATAGAGGCGGCAATGCCCACATCCTCATCCACGATGGGGGTTTTCATTGCTGCAATACGAATGTTTTTGGAAAGATGTCCAAGGACAACGGGGCTGGCATTGTCCAAAACCATACCCGACACATGAAGCATTCTTCGCACCACATTAATTGCGTGTTCGGGTGAGTCAAAGTGCTCATCTAACTTTACATTTCTGCCATCGGAATACTGAACCTCAATGTCCTGCCAAGAGTTGATGTCGATTTCCTCAATNNAAACCATACTCCGCCATTTCGGTATAAAGAGCTTCAACGAGGTCAAGTCCATTCATACCCTTAACTGCAATTCTCTTTTCCATAATGAACTTAGAGATGTACCGCTTCATCTGCTCCTTGGCATCTTCAAGAGAATTGTCGGTGATAAGCTGAGCATAGTTTTCTGAGATATATTCCTGAACTTCTTTTAGCACGGTAGAAAAGTCTTTACCCTCGGTTTCGGGTGCAAAAAAAATAGAGTGTGCGTTGTTTTTAACGCCCAGCTCTATCGGTACTGCTTTTTCAGTTTCACTTGTAATGATGGTATCGGCTCGTTCTTCCATAACGATTGCCTTTTCCAACAGCTCCTGTTCCTTCTTTTCGGCAATGGCTTTCTTATCCTTACAAAAGATGGAGTTTCCTCGCTTTTCGCCTAACTTCATNNACCTCCTTGACGATTTTTTCAATCTCACGTCTAAACTCTCGGCTATCCTTCAGCGTTAAATCCAAAAAGAGATTGCCCTCAAGGTATTGCTGTTCCAGTTCCTCAGAATGAGGTAGTTTGAAGCTAAGGCTTCCCATCGCACCACCCATATGTTCAATACCATGATTACTCTTGATATTAGAGGTACATTTGTACTGCTTTTCAAAGTCAAGCCCTGCACCTTGCAAGGTGGAAAGCTGACTGGAAAGGTNNCAAGAAGTGCTACAGCGGACAGCACATCATTGGCGATATAGCTGCCACAATCAATAATGACAAAGGGTGCAATCTTGCGAAGTGCCGAAATCAGCTCTCTTGCCTGTGTTTCCCCAAAAGGGGTGTAGCTATATTCATTTTCACCCTTTTGCATTCCCAAAATAGTGAGATAGTCA
>DOWI01000360.1 GCA_003519645.1 Oscillospiraceae bacterium | reverse complement strand
AACGGTACAAAATAGTAACCATTTAGTATCAATATTATTACAATGTGTCTTTAATCGCAGGTATTTGATTTAATTCGTCTAATTTATCTTTAATCCAGTCTCCCATTTTATTGCAGAAACGGAGGATTGTCACAAGAACACTCCAAATACCCCTAATTGCCTTCAACATACATCCTTAAGGAGGGATTGAGAATGAGTGAAGTAGCTGTCCGCAATCTCAATAAGCACTTCCGCAGGCACCATGTCTTAAAAAACCTGTCTTTTTCATTCGGTGCCGGTGAAATTGTCGGTTTTGTTGGCCCAAACGGTTCCGGAAAAAGCACCACTATGAAATGCATTGCCAACCTTGTCTTTCCCGACAAAAACAGCAGCATCCAAGTTGGCGGCTACGACCTGTTCAAAAATCGCAACCAGGCCTTAAGCCAGCTTTCCGCCCTCATTGAGACACCAGGCCTGTATTACAATCTCAGCGGCATGGACAACTTAAAACTCTTTGCTAAACTGAGGGGAATCACCAAACAGCGCCTGGATGAGGTTATTGAATTTTCCGGTTTGGGCCCGGCTTTAAAAAAGAAAGCCAGCGACTATTCAATGGGAATGAAACAGCGCCTCGGCATTGCCATCGCCTTGTTGAATCACCCGAAACTGCTGATTTTGGACGAGCCGACCAACGGCCTTGATCCAATCGGCATTCAGGATCTGCGCGAACTGATCCGGTCTTTTCCCGAGCAGGGTATAACAGTCATCCTGTCAAGTCATATCCTGTCCGAGGTGGAGTTGATCGCGGACCATATCGGTATCATCGCGGACGGAATGCTGGGGTATGAAGGTCAGATCAACCCCGGTGAAAATCTGGAATCGCTGTTCATGGAAGTCGTAAAGAACAGCAGAAAGGCGGGTGCGTGACATGAGCCGATACTTAAGGGCTGAAAATTTGAAGATGAAGCGCACTTTTGCACGGAAGCTCATACTGCTTGCCCCGCTTACCACACTGCTCCTGACATGGGCTTTAGCGGCCATATGGTTCCAGGTGAACGCCTTTAACTGGTGGTACATCCTTCTGATGCCCGGATTCATCGCTTTGATTTGTGCTCTTTCCGATCAGAAAGAAACGAAGAAGCTGGGGTATCGCGGCGTTCTTTCGCTGCCGGTTTCACTAAAAAAGGTCTGGCTCGCAAAAAACTTGACGCTGATCTTTTACACGGCACTGTCGGACTTTGTTTTATTGATTGGAATTCTGCTTGGAGGCTCCTCCGTTCCGAATCCACTGCCGTTCGGAGCCTCCTGTCTTGGGATGCTTCTCATTTTTATTACATCCTTATGGCAGATTCCGCTTTGCCTGTTTTTATCCGGAAAAGTCGGCATGGTTGGAACGGTTATTATTCAGGTCGGCGTCGGTGACGTGCTTGGCATACTGTTTGCAACAAAATCAAATTGGTGGCTCTGTCCTTACAGCTGGACAACGCGAATCATGACGCCGGTACTCGGAATTCTTCCGAATGGGACCCTTGCTCAGAGCGGCGACCCGATGCTGAACCCGGCGGTTATTCCGATAGCAATCGTACTGTCCCTATTACTGTTTGCTTTTTTTCTGCTTGCCACGACCGTATGGTTTCCAAGACAGGAGGCGAGATAAGTGCTGATCCGCTGTGTTTGCTCGGATTTTTATAAAATGAAGCGCACTCCCATTCTATGGCTTCATATTGCCGCGCCATTTATCGGTGCTTTCGCGTTTTTAGGGTATTACTCCATGTCGGTTAACAGCCAGCCTTTGGCCCGAATCGACGCTTTTCTGGAAGCATTATGTGTTGTCTTTCCCATACTGATCGGGCTGCTGTGCGGCATGGCAGCCGCGCAGGAGGAACAGGCCGGCAGTTATCAGGTTATGCTTGCCGGAACAAAATCCAGAGCAACCTCATATTTGAGTAAACTATTTTTATTGCTGATCCTGTCCGCCTTTTCCGTGGCGCTTGCCATAGGCGTTTTTGCGGCGGGGTATCATGCAGCGTCCGCATGGTTCTATCTTCATGCCTAATTCGCTGTTTGGGGCGGAACCGTGTTTTTATATACCCTGCACCTGTTTGTGAGTTTCCGTTTCGGCCGGGGAGCTTCCATCGGACTGGGCATCTTCGGCGCGCTGATCACCGCCCTGATGCTGACCGGATTGGGCGATCAAATCTGGCACTGGATGCCGTGGGCGTGGAGCGTGCGCATTTGTAACGACATGATATTTGCCCTGCAAACCCCTTCCGCGGCATCATTGGCCGCCGCAGATATTCAATGTGGCGTTGCTGCATGCTTGGCAGCTACCGTTTTATCTATCGCTGCGAACCTGCTGTGGTTTCAGCGATGGAACGGTTCAAAGTCCAATGAATAGGAGAAGTGCCATGAAATTGAGACAAACTTTAATTGTGCTGATGAGCACGATCCTGTGTACTTCCATCAGTGCCTGCTCCATGACGAATCAGGATAAGCCTGTGTACGCCGTGAACGACGATAACGTCACCCAAATCTGTTTTCAGGGAACAACCTATCAGATTTCAGCAACCTCTCTGGAATCCGATGAGCTTGGAGGCTGGATCGGCATTATGAAAAAAGCGGTTGTTCTCGATAAAGATTTGAATATTTTCACTCAAGCGGAAGGAATTACTTTTATCGACGGGCAGCCATGAATTTTGCCGTTGGATTTGCTATTTGGAAAATGACTCGGTATACTCGGTATGAGGCTTGAAAGGATGTGGGGACCATTGGCAAAAATACTTGCGATTGATGATGAACCTGACATTTTGTCCTTGATTGAGAGAACACTCCAAAAGGACAGCCATCTGGTGACAACGGCTTTGTCACCAGACAGCATTGAACTGAAAACTTTGAATCATTATGATTTGATCCTGTTGGACGTCATGATGCCGGGGACGGACGGCTTTTCGTTCTGTCAGAAAGTGCGGGATGCAGTGGACTGCCCGATCCTGTTTCTGACCGCGAAAACGATGGAGTCCGACGTGATGTTTGGATTTGGCCTGGGCGCGGATGATTACATCAAGAAACCGTTTAGCACCGGCGAGCTTCGGGCAAGGGTGAACGCGCATCTGCGAAGGGAAACACGTAAAAAGCGGCATGTACTGCATGTGTCCGGACTGGAATTTAATCTCGCCGCCAAAGAAGTCACTGTAGATGGACAGAGGATTCCGTTGACTAAAATCGAGTACGGGATTTGCGAATACCTCGCTCAAAATCGTGGGCAGGTATTTACCAAGGAACAGATTTACGATGCTGTCTGCGGATATGACGCGGAGGGCGACAGCTTTACCGTGGCTGTGCATATCAAGAACGTCCGGGCGAAATTGGCTGTATATCAAGTGGCTCCGATTTCGACAGTTTGGGGGATCGGATACAAATGGGACTGAAAAGAAGCAGGAAGCTCCGAACCTTCTTTGTTCAATATCTGTTTGCCCTTTTTATCGGTTTTTTGATGATTATCCTAATTGTGACCGGATTGTTTTTTGTGTCGCTACAGTCGGGCTTCATTATTTCCGTGGGCGATGTGGAAACATCCATTGAAAGCCAAGAGGCTGAGATTGCTGCCGCTGAAACCGTCAGTGCTGACCTGATCCCGAACACCTGCAAATATGCCACTGTAAGCGCGGAAGGTAAATTTTTGTCAGGGAACATGACTAAAGCTGAGACTTTGACCGCATGGGACTCCATCCAAAAAGGACGGAGAAGCTCATGGGGATTTCTCGGAACAGGTTTTATTTCTGATTGTTACTTTCCGATTGAACGGAAGNNCGTTGAGTATTCATCTTTATCTCAGTTTTCACCGGTGATACTGCGGGAACACCTGCCCGCCCCGGAAATTGTATTGGTATGGATCATTATCGGCGCATTTTTAGTCGAGATTTTTTTGCTTTCTAAAATCTATGGAAAGAAAATCAGCCGGAAACTGATTCCGCTAAAAAACGCAACGGAAAAAATACGAGGAAAAGACCTCGAGTTTGAGATTCAATACAGCGGCATCGAAGAAATTGATTCCGCGCTGCAATCGCTTGACACGATGAAAGCCGAATTGAAGCATTCGCTGGAAGCGCAGTGGAAAATGGAGCAGACGCGAAAAACGCAGGTTTCCGCTCTGGCGCATGATTTAAAGACGCCTCTTACCGTAATTCGCGGCAACGCGGAAATATTGGACGATACAGGACAGACAGAAGAACAAAAGGAATGCACCCTCTACATCCGGAAGAACGCCGATCAGATGGAGCGGTATATTCAGATGCTGATCGACTTGTCCAAAGTGGAAAACGGATGCCCGTTAAAATTGGAATCAACTGTAACGAGGATTTTTCTGGACAGTTTATACGCCCAGATAAATGCTCTAGCTTCCGTGAAACAAATCCATGTGGAAACAGATGAAAAGGATTTGCCGAATACCCTCTGCCTTGATGTTTTCCAAATGTTTAGAGCGATTATCAATGTCGCATCCAATGCGGTTGATTACTCCCCGGAACGCGGCACAATCACGTTTTCTACATTCAGTGATGGGCAGACGATTCGCTTTCAAATTGCCGACACCGGCAAAGGGTTCTCTCCAGCAGATTTGAAAAATGCAGCAAATCAGTTTTACCAGGGAGATTCCAGCAGAAATTCAAAATTTCATTATGGCATGGGACTTTTTATCGCGGATTCTATCGTGAAGCAGCACGGCGGCACGCTTACGCTTGGGAATAAATCTTCCACAGGCGGAGGAATGGTTATTATTAAAATTCCAATACAGCTACAAGGCGCTTTCGGATTCCACGCAAGTGGGGAAGACAATGTGAAAACGGGCATAAAAATATCCTAAAAGCCCAGGAAAAATAGACTTTTAGGACATTTGTGTCTAATGACGGTAATAGTAATTGTCCACCGGAAA
>DOWI01000296.1 GCA_003519645.1 Oscillospiraceae bacterium | reverse complement strand
GCCAATTATTATTTTACACTAAGGAACAGGGATTATTTGATTCCCAGACAATCTATACAGGATTTAGTTCTTAAAGCGAGGGTATGATAAAAGCGATTATAGGATGCAAAAACGTCCGGTCAAAGACCGGACGTTTTTGTGTTGGCATTTACCTATTTTCCCGGGCCGTTACCAGCCAAGTATTTTCAGCGCAGATGAGCTTAACTTCCGTGTTCGGAATGGGAACGGGTGTACCCTCACCGCCATCAACACCAACTATATAGTTTCCCGTCATAATACAGGTCACTTGTAAAATAAGAACCCCACCCGCCATCGCAATCAAAGATTGCGGACGGCTACCTGGGAACCTTGTTGTTTCACAAAAAACCTGCGGTGAACGATGTGCCCACCGCAGGTGTGGCTCCCCCTGTTGGACTCGAACCAACGACCCTNNTGCGGTTAACAGCCGCATGCTCTGCCAAGTGGCTGGTTTCCCAACGTAGAGGATGCGCTAAAAAAGTATGTTAATAGTATATCGCATTTTAGATATGATGTCAAGACTAATTTTTCTTCAGTTCCGCTTTTTGTTGTGGCTGACTACCGAGTTCAACTTACACCGTTAAAGGAATGATATCATCTTGCCATTCGCCGATGAATTGCTGAAAGTCGATGTTGAACTGTATTGAGATACCCTGCTTACTGATTTCTACACTTTCAATTAACTGGCTTGTTATCATTTTCTTTCGGTCTATATCAGTAAGCTCAAATTCTTTTGCCCATCCTTGAAAACGTGTGAAGTTTGGGAGGATAGAGGTGTAGTTCNNCTATGCTTGTTTCATTTTCGTTGTACTCATCTACCATCAGCCGAAGTTGTTCTTTTGTGGTTTTTATAGATGTCGCTAACTGGTCAGGCTCAAATGCGCTTTCGCCGATCAGTGCGTTGGCGATCTCGCCTTCAAGTTTTTCGATCTTCATTTTGGTCTTTTCAATCTCCTGCCAACGTTTTTTCTGAGTTGCAGCATTAGACTGTATAAGCTGCTTGATGTTTTTATCAATCTGCTGTTTATCAGGAGTGGTTCGGATTTTCATAAAAATACTTTTTAAGATTTCGCAGACGGTAGCATCGATCACTTCTGCCTTGTAGGTAGTTTGACCGTCACATTCGCAGAGCTTTCTGCGCTTATGATAACAGCAGTATTTCATCTCGTCGATTTTGTATTCCGTACCGTCTTTCCTGATATATTTATCCTGATATCTTTCTGGTGTCATTCTGCCGCCGCAATGCCCGCAAAATACCATTCCAGATAGCAGGACTTTACTTTTCGTCACCGTGGTTATCTGGTTTTTCTTTTCATTAACCTTAGTACGTTTTTCAAGGAATTTTTGTGCTTGGGCAAAGGTTTCATCATCAATGATCTGCAGGTGCGGAAGGTGTTTTGATCTTGCTTCACCTTTAATAATGAATCCAATGTAGATTTCATTCTTCAGGATTCGGTTGATCGTGTTGCATTGAAACTTTGTACCATTGTGAGTTCGCAGTCCCTTTTTATTAAGTAGTTCCGCTACTCTATGAGACCCCATCCCAAGCTGTACGGTCAAATTGAAGACCGTTTTTATCATATCGGCTTCCTGTTCATCAATTTGTAAATCAAAACAAGGAAGATCTTTTTTGTTTTTCCGTCCGTTATTCACCAGCTTATACCCATAGGCAACGTTGCCACCTGTGTATGTACCTTCTTCAGTAAGCTGTTGCATTCTTGTTTTAACCCTTATCGATGTGTTTTTGCTCTCGCCGGATGCCTGCCAAAAATACAGGTAATTGATCAGAAGGTCCATATGATTATCAAGATGGCGCTGCCCTTCAATCGTACTCCATACCTCTATGCCTAAATTGATAAACGCCTTAAGTACCAGAGGTGTTTCGGATTCTATCCTTCCGAGACGGTCAAGCTTATAAACGAGCAGGATGTCGAATTCTTTATTCTTTGCTGCAGCAAGCAGTTCCTGGATTTGATCCCTGTCATCTGCGGATACTTTAAAGCCTGATACGCCTTTTTCGAAGAATTCTTTTTCTATTTGCCACCCTTGCGCTTCCGCGTATTGATGACAAGCTTCTTTCTGCATGGGGATATCATCTTTTATTACCTGCCCTATGCTTGATACTCTGTATAAACAATATGTTTTTTTCATTTTTCATTACCTCGCAATTATTTTAATAATTGCGAAGTTGCACTGTTTTTCGGTATTCTGTTTTCAAGGAACACGCCATTTTCAGGCACCTTTATTATATCACACAAAGGGTATCATATCCAGTGTTACAGGAGAAATTTCAGTGCAATTTCGCAAGATTATGCCTGAGTTTTATAGTTGCTTATCGCGTTGTAATTCTTGATTTATAGCTACTTACTAGCACTTGCAGGACAATATCTTGGATTTCGCTTTTTGGCTTTTCTGCAAATCTTAATGTGACATTGAAATTGTTTACAGTGATTTTTATTTCAGCAGTTTCCGACAGCTCCATGTCCGTCCAGTGCATATCATGTAATTGATGTGCACTGGATTCAAAATTGCAACAATTAGATGTGTTTTGTTTAACTATATTCATATATTTGACCTCCAAAAAACAATAAATTGCGATGTCTGCTATCACTTGCATGGATTGGCTGTAGTCTTCGGATTCATTTTCAACCGGTACACGCTCCATTTTCGGGACTTTATATAAACCCAAGTGATTGTCAAGTGTTGTCCCATCGTTCAAGCAATATAAGGAACATCCCGTTTGCCGAAGGTTTCCGCAAAAGTTCAGCACATCGTTTGTATTTCACCCAAACCGACTGACAGATGTACAAAGCAGAATATCGAATTCTTTACTTTCTGCTTTTTGAAATATCTGATTAGAAACGGATGAAGATTTTAACCGCTTGCAATAACCTTATAAATACTTATAATTATAAAACCGTTCTCTTCGCAGTAAGCTTTGAACTTTTCCTCCTACGCTAATACGGCAAGACCGCTCTGATCCATTGAGGCAACCCTCATATAAACATGCTCTTTTTTCATCCATTCTGCAATCCCTCCAAATACTTGATCCCGAAGCTGACCACGATGGCACGGTCGATTTTCAGGAGCATTTCTTCATCAAATTTTCCGAGATAATCTGTAAGTCTTGTTTTATCGACAGTACGGATTTGTTCAAGCAGGACGATGGATTCTTTATCGAGAAAATCGCAGTCAACAAATACATGAGTCGGCAGCCTGTGCTTTTTTGTGATGCTTGTAATAGCTGCTACGATGGTTGTCGGGCTATACTGGTTTCCGGTGTCATTTTGCAGGATGACGACCGGTCTGACTCCGCCTTGTTCGCTGCCGAGGATTGGATTTAAGTCTGAGTAATATACTTCACCGCGTTTTATATCTTTCATAAATTTGGAACACCTCTTTAAGTAAAAGGCAGCCGAATTCTTTTATTGAATCCGGCTGCCAATATCTGATATCAATCGTTTTTTATTTTTCATGTCAGTATTTGTCCTCGCTCCCCCTGACAGAAGATACCGTCGTATCTTCGGGAATACACAAAACGGATAACAGCTCTATCCTTCATGGGAATCTCACCCCCGCGTGGTTCTCACCCGGCCGCCCTCATTGGTTGCGACGGCTCACGGCATTTCTACCGCTTCAACGCTCAACCTGTGACTGGACGGAAGTACCATTATTCCTCCTGCTTGTCATGGCCGTCTGTCGGTGAGCTGAATCCCTGCGAGGGGAA
>DOWI01000430.1 GCA_003519645.1 Oscillospiraceae bacterium | reverse complement strand
ACAGGCCGAACAATGTACCATGCTATCCTATAAACATGGTTTTGCGTTCTTTGACAGAAACCGGCTGGCAGAGTGTTCAGGACGAAGGAAAACTGTCGGTTTGGGCTCACCCGGGCTTTCGGGAAATTTTACTGAATGCGACGGCCGAAAAAATATCTATCAATGATCTGCAGGCTGTAGCCAGAAAATCACGGATTAAATTCCCTGATGCTCCAAGAGGTCCAAAATGGTACTATTTGAAACTGGNNGGATATATCAAAGTATTTTTATCGGATTTCTCATGATGTCGCATTGCGGGAGTTTAACCGAAAGGTTAGTGACAAACAGGTTCAGGCATGGATGGCAGCTACAGTCTGCAACAACAACCGAAACTTCGGGATTCCGGCGGGAATGAGGCCGGAAAAGGTTCCACGTGACGAGCGCATACCGGAACGAGGAATCCCAGTCGGATCTTTATCATCTCAAATGCTCGCCAACCTTAACTTGAACCCATTAGACCAATATGCAAAAAGGGAACTTGGCATAAAATACTATATTCGGTATATGGACGATGTAATAATCTTATCGGACGATAAGCAGCAACTGAAGGAATGGAAAGAGATACTGGAACGTTTCATCAATGATAGGCTATTGTTGGACTTAAACAATAAGGTTTGTATTCGCCCGATTAGCTTGGGAATAGAATTTTGCGGGTTTAGGCTGTGGTCGAACCATATTAAGCTGAGGAAGAGCACAGCCTTACGAATGCGCCGAAAATTGCGGGGGCTAATGGAAGACTATCGGAATGGAGAAATTACTCTGGAGCGGGCTAAAATGACGATAAATGCGTATGAAGCATTGTTGTCACATTGTAACAGCTATTCGCTTCGAAAAAAAATTTTTGGGGAATATACAGATACAGAATGGACTGAAGGTTGGTTTTCTTTACAACGGAACAGCAACAAAGTAGAGAGCGATGAATAATCGCTCTCTTTTTTATTGCCCTCGAAAGAGGGCTTTTTTTATGCACAGAGATGATGATTATGTAATTGTAATTTGATGGCAACAAATTAAGACTAATAGAGAGGGTGTTAATTAATGTCAGGACAACAGAAGTATGAAATCATCAAGGCACTTGCTTACGGGGAAACGCCGGAGCAGGCAGCGGCAGCGGAAGACGTGGAAGTTTCCGCTGTCAGGGAAATTCAAAGAACCGAAGCGGCGGAAATTGTGGAAGAACGCGACATGCTTAGAAAGGCGGGTTACATCGATGGCTGAAAATTGGATCGACGTGTCGGCTCATCAAGGCATTATAAATTGGCCGAAAGTTGCCGCGTCGGGAGTAAAAGGCGCAGTTATCCGCGCCGGGTACGGCAACAGCGCATCCCAACAGGATCGGCAGTTTGCAGGGAATATCAAAGGGGCGACCGCTGCCGGGCTGAAAGCCGCTGTTTATTGGTTTTCGTATGCGGATACCGTGGCAGACGCGCNNCGATTGAACCGTATAAAAGTAAGATTCTTTTCGTGGCCTACGATTACGAATATGACAGCGTGCGGTATTACAAAAAGCTACACGGTGCGGCACCGGCGAATGATCTTATCAACAAAATGGTAAATACGTTTCTCAATGCGGCAAAAGCGGATGGTTACGCTGGGGCATTGTATACCAATAACGATTACCGTAAAAACATTTTTTACGCGGCGACAATGGCGGCATGGAATGTGTGGCTTGCCGATTATTCGGGCGGTCCGGATATTAAATGTTTCATGCAGCAGAACAGCAGCACCGGAAGCGTGCCCGGTATTTCCGGCAATGTGGATATGGACATCCTTTTCCAGACAGTGGGAGCAAACCCGCCGTATTCGTGCGATACGTCCGTACCGGTTACGGTTGCACGCGGCAATGCATACCAGGCGTTAATCATTTGCGACAGCGTTCCGAAAGTTGTAGCCGGAACGCCGGACGTTGTTACCGTGCTGCACCGGTATGACGACGGGAACAAGCGGTATTTTTGGTNNAAAATCAAGTGAGGCGTTAACGTTGAAAGACTGGATAGTAAAATATTGGCTTAGCGCCGTATTCGGCGTTATAATGGGTGCGCTGGGGTGGGCTGTAAAACGTATGCGAACACGGCAAAAGTCGCAGGAAGCAGAGCAGACGGCTATAAAACAGGGTATGCTTGCACTGCTGCATGACCGTATTTACAGTGCTTATGCGGAATGCCTTAACAAAGGCTATGCAAGCATTGACGATATTAAAAATCTCGAATATTTGTACAAGCCGTACCATGCCTTAGGTGGCAACGGTACAGGCACGGAGCTTTACGAGCGCGTTAAGAAAATGCCGACTGAGCCGTCGCAGAGAGCAACGGCCTAAAAATAATTTTGTCCCTTATAAGGACAGGAAAGAAGGATACTTATTTATGAATCAGGTAGAAATTGTTTGTATAATTGTTGCGTCTGTTGGCGCTGTTTTCGGTGTATGCGGGTTTGTTTTCCCACTTTTATCTAAAAAAGGCGTAAACACTGAACAGATCCTTAGCAAGGTAGACTCAGGCTTAGAAATTGCAGGCAAGGCCGTTGACACAATAAAATCAATTGCGCCGGGTATCCCGTACATATCGATGGCAGACACAATTATTAAGTGCGCCGACGAGGGTACTAAAAAGGCAGAACAGCTTTACATTTCAAACAAAATTTCAGCGGACGCAAGGAAAACGGAAGCAGTTAAGCTTACAAAGGATTTACTTACAGCCGCAAAGGTGGAAATTACGCCGGAGATTGATACTATTATCGACGGCTGTGTTGAAGCGGCGGTCTTTGCTTTGCCGCAGACACACACGGAGGAAAACGACAAGCGGTATGCTGACTTAGCAGCGCAGGATAATGTGACTAAGGCTTTAAAGTCTGCAGCCGACGCGGTACAGGCTGCACAGGAAGCAATAAGTGGCACGGACGATAAAGTTACAGCAGAGACGGGAAAAGCGACGCAGGCGACGGCACAGGCGTAAAAATTAACATCAAAGTCGATGTTAAAAATTTGCGAAAACGTGTTGATTTTGTCAACTTGGTAATATGTTTTACACGGCTTTGTCAACTGAACAAGGCATAAATGATAAGAGCCGTACCGGTTAATTTCCGGTACGACTCTCTATTTTTTTTGCCCAAAAGCTATTTTTTCATAGGCTCTCTTACCTAAAATTTCAATACTCGTGCACCGATGCATATTGTCATTCGGCCCGAGACCGACATTAAACACCTGCCCGACATAATAGGCTCGCGCTTCTTTGGGTATAGCATTGATGTGGGTATATTCATAGTCGCCGTTTTCATAATTGACTTTGACTTTAATCATATTGCATTCCCTCATTCCATGTGTCGCGGCCTTTCGGAAACTCAAATTCAGCATTGACCGGCATATCGGGCTCACCATCAAAATCGTTACTGGACTTCGTAAATATGTTAGGTGCGCCTATCGGTTCTGCGTCAACATACAGGCGCCCGTTACACTCATAAACAGGTCTGTCAAAACTATCGCGGCCTTTATAATTTAATACTAATTTCTTCATGGTAATTGGCATCTTTCCTTTTCCTGCCGGCTGTGGTACAATGGCTATGCAACCGGGTTGTGTAGTAGCTTCCGGGTTTGCGTTGGCCGTTCACGTAGTTCAGACGTGGGCGGCTTTCTTGTTTTGCCATTGCCCATCAAATGCCGATAAGCAGGCAAGGCCAAATCTGCGTTCCTCTATGCTCATTAACTCAAATGATTTACCCATCATCTTTTCAAGTTCTGCCTTTGCTTCTGTGTCGCCATTCGTAATGTCAATGGCTATTTGTTTTGGGCTTCTCATGCAGCTTCCTTTCAGCCCTCGTAACCTCCGGGGCGGGAATTTTGGTTACGCTTCCCGATAGTCTTTAATGCTGCCCTTGATGTAGTGCCGTCCCCGAAGCAATTCGACGGATTGCAAAATACACTCGATTCTGGCAACCGCGCATCCGCTGGAGCCGTGACTAATGAGCCGGTCGGCCACGTCATCCATCATGGGGATGTCCATACAGGTTTCGCCATAGATTTTTTTACCGTTCTCGATAGTCATAGCGTCGTAGGTAATGTTCAAGGTTTTCATAATATCCGTTTTCCTTTCTTTCTGCCCGTATGGCCGGTAGCACAGCAAACTTTGTTAATTACTTTGTACTATGGTGAGCTGAAATTCGGAACCATCTTTCATTTTTATTACCAGCCCTTTACTGATGGTAAGAATTCCTGCGTCGCTGTAGTTTTGTATACTTTCGGCATCTGCAAGAGCCGAATTAGAAACATCCCAATCGTTTGTGAGGATTCCATGTAGTGCATCTTGTATAACCTGAGCGTTCATTTTTATACTCCCTTTCGCTGTTCTCTTTTCTATGTTACTATATTACTACGATTTGCGTAATTTGTCAATACGTTTTACGTAATATATTTAACATAAATCGTAAATAAATTTTGGATTGCGTATTGATAAAATACGAATCGCGTTATATAATATAGCAAAGGAGTATAATAGCATGATAAGATTTCGATTAAAAAGGCTTTTGGCATTGAGAGAAATGACCCAAAAGCGATTGGCTGAAATTACAGGTATACGGTCTCCAACTATTTCCGCAATTTGTACGAATTCTATTAAGCAAATACCGACTGTCGTAATGGATAAAATTTGTGAAGCCCTTGACTGCCAACCAAGCGATTGGATAGAACGTGTTACATCTGATAATAAAAATCCATCCCAAAAATAAGTTTATACGCATATAAAATGCGTATAATATCATTGACATGCGTATAAAATATGCGTATAATAGTAATACAAGAAAGGGGGAGAAAAATTGACGGTTCGGGAAATCATAAAAATACTTCATAATGATGGTTGGCAAGAAGTGCCGGGCAGAACAAAAGGGTCTCATATACAACTAAAGAATCCTTTAAAGCCCGGAAAAGTAACGGTTCCGAATCATTCAGGCGATCTTCCCCTTGGAACATTACGCAGCATAAAAAAACAGGCAGGGCTTAAATAAAGCTCCGCCTGCGGCGAGAAGGGAGTTATACGTATGCGCAAATTATCATATTTGGCAGTCTTCGAGCCAAGCAAGGACGGGTTTGGTGTTTATTTCCCTGATTTGCCTGGCTGTATCAGCTTTGGAAAAACATTCGAGGATGCGCAACGGGAGGCTGCCGATGCACTCGGCCTGCATCTCTATGGGATGGAAAAGGACGGTGATCCTATTCCCGAACCGTCAAAAACGCCCTCGGTTGATCCGGACACTGAGTCAGGATATTTTATCTCACCTATCACTGTATACCCTGATATGGTGCGGAATGAACTTGATAACCGGCGGGTAAAAACAAATATCACATTGCCTGCATGGCTCAAGGACGCCGCCGAACAGCATGGAGTGAACTATTCGCGAATTCTTGAAACAGCACTCTTAGACTATCTTAATATACCAAACCATCAAACTTCACCTCAACAGGGCAAGAGATAAAACAATAAGATGTGAAATAATCTAAAGAATACTATTACGCTTGGGAGTAATAGTATTCCGAAAACGAGATTTTTATATCACATTTTTTATATGCTCATACTTAAAGGAGTAAGAGCATATGATAAAGATTTTACTGTCCCGCAAGCTGGGCGAGCTTCGCTGGACACAAGCCGATCTTGCGCGAGCAACCGGTATAAGGGCGGCAACTATCAATGCGCTCTATAATGAAGTAACTGATAGAGTAAGCCTTGACCATCTAAGCAGAATTTGTGAAGCATTGAACTGCGAGTTATCAGAGATAATGACATATGTTCCGAATAAAGTAAAAATGTCAAAAACACGGTTGGGAGATAAGGGAAAAGAGGTGTCAAAGAAAAATTAAGCCTTGTGATACAGTTATGATACACTCCCGAATTGAAGCCAAAAAACAATTTGTAAAATATGCAAAGTATAAATGAAATTAGGGTAAAGTTGGACTATATAAATGTAAGTGTGCCCATGTCATGTTGAGTGGGAATGATTTAAAAAGGC
>DOWI01000342.1 GCA_003519645.1 Oscillospiraceae bacterium | reverse complement strand
GTTCCAAACCCTTGGGCGGGCATATGGACGGATGCCGCATAGGGTTTGATGCCGGCGGAAGTGACCGCAAGGTATCTGCCGTCATGGACGGTGAGGTTCTGTACAGTGAAGAGGTGGTTTGGTCACCCAAAACAACCACCGACCCCGATTACCATTTCAATGAAATTGTAACGGCGATGAAAACCGCCGCCTCCAAGCTTCCTAGGGTGGATGCGATTGGTATCAGCTCGGCGGGGATATATGTCAATAACAGAACCATGCTGGCTTCGCTGTTTTTAAAAGTACCGAAGGACCAGTTTGATGCCAAGGTAAAAAACATATATGTGCGGGCATGCCGTGAAATCGGAGAGGTTCCTTTTACAGTCGCCAATGACGGTGATGTAACGGCGCTGGCGGGTGCGATGGATTTAAACGATACAGGTGTACTGGGTATAGCAATGGGGACCAGTGAAGCGGTGGGATATGTTGCGAAGGACGGAAACATTACAGGCTGGTTGAATGAGCTGGCGTTTGCGCCTGTAGATGCCCATTCCCAAGCGATGGAGGATGAATGGTCCGGTGATATCGGATGCGGCGTGAAATATTTTTCACAGGACGGGGTTGTAAAACTTCCGCCGAAGGCCGGTATATCGCTCGGCGAGAATCTGACGCAGGCAGAAAAGCTCAAAGAAGTACAGAAGCTTGCTGAACAGGACATGGAGTCTGCACTTGCAATCTACGATTCTATTGGTTGTTATCTGGGACATACATTACCGCTTTACGCCAGATTCTACAATATAAAGCATCTTCTTTTACTGGGACGTGTTACCTCCGGAAAAGGAGGAGAGCGGATGCTTGAGCGCTGCCGCGCGGTTCTTGCAGAAGAATATCCGGAGCTTAACATCAATATTGTGTTGCCTGACGAAAAAAGCCGTCGCGTAGGCCAAAGCGTGGCAGCCGCAGGTCTGCCGGCAATTAAATAAGACTGCTACTACCTCTTAAATAGAAAGAGCGCTTATTTCACTTTGAAATAAGCGCTCTTTCGTTATCTTTCGCATATAATGGCAAATAAGCCGGGCACAGATAGTAGCAAACATGCCGGGGTAGTTTTTCTTGCCCTTTTATTTCTGAAATGATATAATGAAAAGCATATCAGAAAAATTCGCCCAATTACAGGACCTCATTTGTGTTTTTAGTTCAGGCGTATATATCTTGTTAGGAGGCTCCAATTTGCGTATTGGAATAGATATTGGGTCAACCACTGTTAAGGTGGTTTTATTGAACGATCAGGATGAAGTCATATTCAGAACTTATGAAAGGCATATGTCCAAGGTTCGTGAAAAAACCGCCGAAATGCTGGAACAGCTCAATTCGAAGCTCAGCGGAAGCAAAGTTCAGGTTGCCGTAACAGGTTCGGCCGGGCTCGGTGTAGCCAAGGCTGCCGATTTGGAATTTGTGCAAGAGGTATTTGCCACTGCGGGAGCTGTCGAGCGGTTTTATCCGTTTACGGATGTTGTAGTCGAACTTGGCGGCGAGGATGCCAAAATCATATTTTTCACCGGCGGTCTGGAGGAACGAATGAACGGTTCCTGTGCGGGTGGTACAGGTGCGTTTATTGACCAGATGGCAACCCTTCTCAACGTTACGCCCGAGGAACTGAACATCCTGAGCGAACGGTATGAAAAGCTTTACTCTATTGCTTCCCGATGCGGAGTTTTTGCTAAAACCGATATTCAGCCGCTGCTGAATCAGGGTGCTAGAAAGGAAGATATTGCAGCAAGTATCTTTCAAGCGGTTGTCAACCAGACAATTTCCGGTTTGGCACAAGGACGGGAAATCAAAGGGAATGTTTTGTTTCTCGGGGGTCCGTTATTTTTCTTTAGCGGTCTGCGTAAACGATTTATGGAAACACTGAAACTCAATTCCGAACAAGCTGTTTTCCCCGATAATGCGGATGTGTTTGTTGCAGTCGGCGCGGCCGTATATTCAGGAAATACCGAACCGATGGAATTTGACGATGTTCTTCGGAAGATTCAAAGTGCTTCGACTCAGAAAAATACAACCAACACACTTCCTCCACTATTTAAATCAAAGGAAGAATATCAAGCCTTTACTTCCCGTCATAATGCCTATTGTCCGCCTATGATTGACGCAGATGCCTACCATGGAGACGCATATCTCGGCATTGACGCGGGGTCTACCACCACCAAGTTGGTTCTTATCACACCTGACGGCGGTATGTTGTATACATACTATGCTTCGAACGGTGGCAATCCTGTTGCGGTGGTGCTGGAACAGCTTAAGGAGATATACAGTCGTTTTGGGGATCGCATCATCATCAAGGGCAGCGCGGCTACGGGATATGGCGAGGATTTGATCAAAAACGCATTTAATATAGATTTTGGCCTGGTTGAAACGGTGGCGCATTATGATGCGGCGGCACATTTTAATCCCCAGGTTGATTTTATTATCGACATCGGCGGTCAAGATATGAAGTGTTTTAAAATACGCAATGGCGCAATCGACAGCATTCTTCTCAACGAAGCTTGTTCGTCTGGCTGCGGCTCATTTATTGAAACCTTTGCCAAAGCACTTGATTATTCTATCGCCGATTTTGCAAAGATTGGTCTATTTGCCGAAAAGCCGGTTGACCTTGGTTCACGCTGTACGGTGTTTATGAACTCCTCGGTCAAGCAGGCACAAAAAGAAGGTGCAGGCGTTGACGACATTTCGGCAGGGCTTTCCATCAGTATTGTAAAAAATGCGATTTATAAGGTTATCCGTGCGTCCAGTCCTTCAGAACTTGGACAGCATATTGTCGTTCAGGGCGGTACTTTTCTAAATGATGCGGTTCTTCGCAGCTTTGAGCTGGAATTGGGTGCAGAAGTGATCCGCCCGACAATTGCAGGAATTATGGGCGCTTACGGTGCCGCGCTTGCGGCACGCTCGCTGCAACTTGAAAAAAGCTCGATTTTAAGCATGGATGAGCTAGAAGCGTTCAAGCATAACACCAAGTCGTCCCAGTGCGGGCTTTGCGGCAACAACTGTCATCTTACTATCAACACATTTGGTGTTGGTAGGCGCTATATTTCGGGCAACCGATGCGAACGGCCCCTCGGCAAAGGCAAGAATACAGGGCTCCCAAACCTGATTAAATGGAAATATGACTATCTCCGTTCGTTGGAGGGTGGGGAGAACCACCGGGGCAGAATCGGTTTGCCGATGGCGCTGAATCTGTTTGAAAATCTGCCTTTTTGGTATACATTTTTTACCAAACTGGGGTTTGAGATTGTTTTGTCTCCCGAATCCTCCCGTTCGCTTTACTCCTGCGGTCAGCATACCATCCCATCAGATACGGTATGCTATCCGGCAAAGCTGATACATGGACACATTGAAAAGCTGCTTGAGATGGATGTTGACGCAATATTTTATCCGTGTCTGCCATATAACTTTGACGAAGGCAAGGGAGATAATCATTATAACTGTCCGGTTGTGGCATATTATCCAGAGCTGCTTGATGCAAATGTCAGCGGTCTCAAAAAGGTACGTTACCTTAACCCATATTTCGGTATGCACCGGCCACGCGACTTTGCGAAAAAAGCTGCTGCTTACTTTAACGAGATTTTTGGAATCCCGGCAGCCGAAACCAAGGCCGCTTCCAAAGCGGCATATAATGCATATAATGCATACCTCAGAATGCTGCACGAAAAAGGCGAGCGAATGATTGAGGAAGCTCGGGAGAACGGGAATCAGATCATTGTTCTTGCAGGACGTCCGTACCATGCCGACCCGGAAATAAACCATGGAATTGATTCGCTGATATCATCCTTTGGGCTGGTTGTTGTCTCCGAAGATGCGGTTGCATATCGGCAGCCACGCCGTCCTGTTAATGTTCTGAATCAATGGACTTATCACAGCAGACTATACAGTGCCGCCGACTATGTTACAACCCAGCCCGACATGCAGTTGGTCCAGCTTGTATCTTTCGGCTGTGGCATTGATGCCATTACCACAGATGAGGTGCGCACCATTCTCGAGGAAGGCAATAAGCTTTACACTCAGCTTAAAATTGATGAAATCAACAACCTCGGGGCGGTTCGAATCCGCATTCGAAGCCTCTTGGCGGCAATAGAGGCTCGCGGTGAGGTTAAATAAAGGAGAATACCAATGGCCGAACTTGTATATACCAAACAGGGACGCCTGCTTTTTACCGAGGAGATGAAGCAGGAATACACCCTGCTTATGCCCCAGATGCTGCCTGTGCATTTTGTTATGCTAAAGCATATTTTTGAACTACACGGATATAAAATCGATATGTTGACAACCAATCACCGCGGCATTGTAGACGAAGGTCTGAAATATGTTCATAACGATACATGCTATCCTGCACTATTGGTCATTGGTCAGCTGATTGATGCCGTAAAAAGCGGGAAATACGATCCCCACAAGCTGGGACTTTTAATCACCCAGACCGGCGGTGGTTGCCGCGCGTCGAATTATATTCATCTGCTTCGCAAGGCTTTGCACAGAGCGGGATATGACTATATTCCAGTGGTTTCGGTTAATCTTTCGGGTCTGGAAAAAAACCCCGGATTTTCTTTAAATTTTAAAAAAATACGACAGATGGCGTATTCTATGATTTACGGTGATCTGATTGTTCTTATGGCAAATCAATGTAGGCCTTATGAAATCATAGAAGGTGAAACCGACCGCCGTATTGAAAAATGGGTAAAACGCTTGACGGATGAATTTAAGGGTAAAGGAAGCTTTAAATCGGCGCATATCCGTGAGAATTTCAATTTGATTGTGGATGATTTTGCTTCCATCCCGCTCAACCGCGTACCAAAAGTGCGGGTTGGCATCGTAGGCGAAATCTATATTAAATATGCCCCTCTTGGAAACAACAATCTTGAGGAGTTCCTTCGTTCGGAAGACTGTGAACCGGTTGTGCCCGGCTTGACAGATTTTATTATCTTCAAATGCGATAACCGTGTTGAGGATCATAAGCTGTATGGCGGAAAACTGGCAACCTATGTCGGGGCGGGATTCCTTGAAAGGTATATTAAACGGCTACAGGCAGATATGATTGCTGCCGTGAGGCGTTATCCCGAGTTTCGTGCCCCCTGTACCTTCGATCATCTTAAAAAGCTTGCGGGAGAGTATCTCGGATACGGCAATAAAATGGGCGAGGGATGGCTGCTTACAGGGGAAATGCTGGAGCTGATTGATTCGGGCATTAACAATATTGTTTGTACGCAGCCATTTGGCTGCCTGCCGAACCACGTTGTGGGCAAGGGCATGATTCGTAAGATTAAGGATAATCTGCCGCAGGCAAATATTGTAACGATTGACTACGATCCCGGCGCTACACAAATTAATCAAGAAAATCGTATTAAGCTTATGCTTGCAAACGCTAAAATGGCTGAAAGAGGTTTGAGACATAACTTGAAGCGCAGTACGGATGCGCCCCAATCAAAAGATGTTGTCTCGGCTGATAACTAAACGGTAACCCAAACGCAATATCTTTAAATCGCATATTCTGGTTCCTTTTCGGGTAATACTAGTTGAAAAGGAGGCAGATGAGCATGTGTAAATATGAGAATAATATAGACGGAGATAATGATCAGAATCCGGATGAGCAGGGCGATCAGGGTTCTCCCCAGCAGGAAATGCCCGAAGCGGAGGAGCTTCGCAGGCAGTTAGGCCAGCTTACAGATACAGGCTCTGTAACGACCAACAACGGACGGCATATTGTCCACTGTCTGACGATTATCGGGCAGGTTGAAGGACATTACCTTCTGCCCCAGAATAGTAAATCCACAAAGTATGAGCATCTGATTCCTCAAATTGTTGCAATTGAGGAAAGTCCGGTTATCGAAGGACTTTTGATTTTACTGAATACAGTGGGTGGGGATATTGAAGCCGGACTGGCAATTGCTGAACTGATTGCAGGTATGAAAAAGCCGACGGTTTCCTTGGTTCTCGGAGGTGGTCATTCAATTGGGGTACCGCTTGCGGTTGCCGCCAAGCGTTCTTTTATCGCTCCCACAGCAACCATGACGCTTCACCCGGTACGAATGACCGGCCTGACTTTGGGCGTTCCTCAGACATTTACCTATTTTCAAAGGATGCAGGAGCGTATTGCCGGTTTTGTTGCCGACAACTCTGATATGAAGAAGGATCGATATATCGAGCTTTGCATNNCTTGATATCGGCAGTGTTCTCGACGGCGAAGCTGCTGTTGGGGAAGGGTTGATTGACGGACTTGGATCGTTATCAAAAGCGATATCCGCTTTGTATGATATGATTGAACAAGAAAAAGAGACAAAAGAAGAGTAAGGCATGGGCATTGCTCATGCCTTACATAGCAGATTTTAAAATTACGGAAAGGAATGATTCCCTTATGCCGGCAAAAAAACATAGAACAAAATCTAAGGCATCAACCAAAAAAAAATCATCCGGCACAGGAGAGGGCGGTGCAACAGCTGTTAGGGCAAGACGTCAGGCCGCTGCTGTTCTTATTTTTGCCGCTGCAATTTTGCTTTTATGTATGGCGGTTATTCCAGGCGGAAACCTCTGGGGTTTCATTCATGGTCTGATACTCGGATTGTTTGGCGTTTGTGCTTTCATACTTCCTTTTTTAATGATGTACATATCGGTTATCATTGCGTTGGAAAAGCCCATTGGCAGCATCAGTTCAAAGCTGTGGCAATGTGTGATGCTGATTACCATGCTTGCAAGCGCAGTTCAGATCTTTTTGTTTGATACCAATGATTTGTCATACTTTGCGGCAGTAGGCAAGGGATTCATTGAAGGGAAAAAGGTTCACGGCGGCGGAGTTGTCGGAGTGTTGCTGGGGTATCCTCTTGAATATTTTTTCACAGATATTGGCTCTAAAATTATAATCTTGCTTTTAATAGCCGTCTTTTTGATGCTTGTAACCGGAACCACTGTAATCGCATTATTTAAAGCGGCTGCTACACCGGTCAAAAAGGCAAAGCAGTCTATTGAAAACGCCATGATAGCCAACGAGGCTAAAAAGGGTGAAATCGACATAGATCTAGGCGATGGATATATTGAAATGCCCGATCATCCGGTGAAGTCTGAAAAGTTTGAAGCTCTGGAGCGGGCTACCCGTAATCTGAATGAGTTTGAAATTTCAGAACCTGTGCATAAAGAGCCGTCAGTCAAGGCTGCTACGGCTGTGGCGATAAAGCCTAGTAAGACCGCGACTGAACCAAAACAGAAAGCAGAGCCTACGGCACCTTTACGGGATGAAAGCTATCATTACCCGCCGCTTACCCTCCTTGACGACAGGCGATTCGCAAATGATAGTTCTGCTGCACAGGAGCAAAGGACAACTGCAGAACTACTGGTTAAAACCCTGAAGGATTTCGGAATTAATACACGAGTGGTTGATATTTCACGTGGTCCTACCGTAACGAGATATGAGCTTGAGCCCAGCGCAGGGGTTAAAATTAGCCGTATTACCGGGCTTGCGGATGACCTTGCCCTGCGTCTTGCAACGACGGGGGTGCGGATTGAAGCTCCGATTCCGAACAAAGCAGCTGTGGGTATTGAAGTGCCCAATCGTGTTCCTTCAGGCGTGTGTCTGCGCGAACTGATTGATTCCAAAGAGTTTTCAACCGCAAAAAGCCGACTGACGGTTGCACTTGGTAAGGATATCAGCGGCAGCACTGTAATTACCGATCTTGCGAAGATGCCGCATCTTTTAATTGCAGGTACAACCGGATCCGGAAAGTCGGTATGTACAAATGCAATGATCCAAAGTGTGTTGTATAAAGCTTCTCCGAATGATGTGCGTATGCTTCTAATTGATCCGAAGCAGGTTGAATTCGGTGTTTATAACGGAATTCCGCACCTTTTAGTACCGGTTGTAACTGATCCGAGAAAGGCCGCAGGTGCGCTCGGATGGGCAGTGACCGAAATGCTCAACCGTTACAAGCTATTCGCCGAAAACAATGTGAGGGATCTTACATCATACAATGAGTTGGCCAGAAAAGGCGATGATCTGCAAACAATGCCCCAGATTCTCATCATAATCGATGAGCTGGCGGACCTGATGATGGCGGCTGCAAACGAGGTCGAGGATGCGATTATTCGTCTTGCACAGATGGCCCGCGCGGCAGGTATGCACCTGGTAATCGCTACACAGCGTCCGTCGGTCGATGTTATTACAGGATTAATCAAGGCGAATATTCCTTCGCGTCTGGCGCTTACAGTTGCATCCGCAGTTGACTCCAGAACTATTTTAGATACGGGTGGAGCCGAAAAACTGCTTGGTCGCGGTGATATGTTGTTTATGCCGGTTGGAATATCCAAACCAATGCGTGTACAGGGATGTTTTGTGAGCAATAAGGAAGTTGAATCGGTTGTCCGATATCTCAAGGAATCCGAAGAGCATGAATACGACGATAAGGTGATCGAAGAGATTGATCGTCAGGCGGCAGCCGCCGGTAAATCTTCGTCTAAATCGGGTGGTACGGATGAAGATAACGATGATTACAGTGACGAAATGCTGCNNTCGCCGCAGGCAATTGAAGTTGTGGTAGAGGGCGGCTCAGCCTCCACCTCTCTTCTGCAGCGAAGGCTTCGGCTCGGCTATGCACGAGCAGGGCGCCTGATTGATGAGATGGAAAAGCGGGGTATTATCGGACCTTATGAAGGAAGTAAACCGCGTCAAGTGCTCATTACACGTCAGCAGTGGCTTGAAATGAATATGAATAATGATGACGACTGACGGAAATTAACTGGAACAGAAGTAAGGAGAATCGAATGCCTTTTTTGCCGGTAACATTAGAGGAAATGAAATTGAGAGGATGGGATGAGCCGGATATCGTCGCCGTTACCGGTGATGCCTATGTCGACCACCCCAGTTTTGGTATCGCTATCATTACCCGTGTGCTGGAAGCAGAGGGGCTGCGTGTTTGTGTGCTGCCCCAACCGATCAGTGCGAGGGAATTTTTGCGGTTTGGTCGCCCAAGGCTGGGTTTTTTCGTAACAGGCGGTAATATCGACTCTATGGTTGCGCATTATACCGCCGCAAAAAGGAAGCGCAGCGACGATGCATATACTGCAGGAGGGAAATCAGGAGCACGTCCCGATCGGGCAACCATTGTTTACTGCAGGCAGATTCGTGAGAGCTTTCCCGATATACCTATTATCATCGGAGGATTAGAAGCCTCACTTCGACGCTTTGCCCATTATGATTACTGGGATGATGCTGTCCGTTCTTCCATCCTGATTGACAGCGGGGCCGATCTTCTTGTGTATGGAATGGGTGAAAAACAAACGGCAGAAGTTGCCCGACGATTGTCGCAGGGCGAGGCGATTTCTGCAATAAATGATATAAAAGGAACAGCCTTTGCCGTTCCTACGCGTGAATACATGCCGCGTCCCTGTGCCGAATGTCCGAGTTTGGAGCTTGTGACGCGGGACAAAAAGCAATACGCCATTTCATGTCGGATGCAGCAGGATGAGCAGGATGCAGTGCGGGGGAAGACGATTATCCAACGACACGGTGATAAGATTGTGGTACAAAACCCGCCGATGCCATCGTTAACGCAAAATGAAATGGATGATGTTTATGCGCTTCCGTTTGAGCGTGATTTTCATCCCATGTGTATCCCGCTGGGCGGTGTACCAGGTATCGAAGAGGTCAAATTTTCAATTACACATAACCGCGGTTGTTTTGGGGCATGCAATTTCTGTTCGATTGCCTATCACCAGGGCAGGCAGATCGCGAGTCGCAGTGAGGATTCTGTAATCAGAGAGGCAAAAGAGATTGCCGCCATGCCCGATTTCAAAGGGTATATTCATGATGTAGGGGGGCCTACCGCCAATTTCCGACAGCCTTCTTGCAAAGCCCAGACTGCCAAAGGTTTGTGTAAGGGGAAGAAGTGTCTTGCGCCCAAGATATGCCCTTCTATAAAAGCCGATCACAGGGAATATCTGCAAATACTGCGCAAATTGCGAATGCTCCCAGGTGTAAAAAAGGTATTTATCCGTTCGGGGATACGATTTGATTATTTGATGGCAGATCCTGATGAGACCTTTTTTAAAGAGCTGGTCGAGCATCATGTCAGCGGACAGCTAAAGGTTGCGCCCGAGCATTGCTCTGCCCCTGTTCTGGATCTTATGGGAAAGCCTTCGATGGAAACCTATAAAGGTTTTCAAAAGAGGTTTTATGAGCTCACAAAAAGCATGGGCAAGAAGCAGTATCTTGTACCTTATTTAATGTCATCTCATCCCGGCAGTACAATTCGGGATGCAATTGAGCTTGCCGTTTTTCTGAAAAAAGAGGGGCTGCGGCCGGAGCAGGTCCAGGATTTTTATCCCACGCCCGGCACAATATCGACTTGTATGTTCTATACCGGACTTGATCCATACACGCTAAAGCCGGTATATGTTCCGCGCACACCGGAGGAGAAAGCAAAACAGCGTGCTTTGCTTCAGTATTTTAAGCCCGAAAATCGAGAGATGGTGCTTGCTGCGCTGAAGTCAGCCGGGCGGGCAGACCTAATCGGCAGTGGGCCGGATTGTCTTGTGCATACACCTCGTGAGAGTAGAGGCAGTACTGAATTTCAAAAAAATAAGCCAACCGGAAAAAAGACAAATAATAGGCATTCAGATAGTATGAAAAAAATAGCCGGTTATTCAAGAACCAAAGCTTCAAAAAAAGCGAAGTCTAAACCACATAAAAAAATATAAAGGCGTGTATATAAAATGGTGTTTAGGAAAACACTTCGATTGGGAATGGCGGTCTTTTTATCATTGCTCGTCATGCTGTCCACCTCTTGCTCACAATTTCTAACTGTAGGGGTTTCTTCAACCGGTTCATCAACTGTTTCAATTTCCGAAACCGGATCAGAACTGCAGATATACATTATAGACGTTGGAAATGCAGATTCCATACTGGTGAAGAACGGCGAAAAATCTCTGCTGATTGATGCGGGTGAAAACGGCGACGGAGACGATGTTGTTAATTTTCTTCGCAGACATGGCATTGATTCACTTGACTATGCTGTAGCTACGCATCCGGATGCAGATCATGTAGGCGGTATGGATGTAGTAATTGACGAGATTCCCGTCGGCAGATTTATTATGTCGATTATGCCTGAAAGCATCACACCCACCACACGAACATATCTGGATTTGCTTGAGGCACTGGACCGGAATGATGTTGATGTAACAGAGGCAGAGCCCGGTGACAGATATACCCTTGGCGGTGCTGAATTTACCATACTAGGTCCGATTGGCGAATTCAATTCAACCAATAATATGTCGGTTGTTTGTCGTGTTGATTACGGCAAATGCCGTTTTCTGTTTATGGGTGATGCCGAAAAACAAGCGGAAAATGCTTTCATCCAAAATGGTACGGACCTGCGGGCTGATTTTATCAAGCTAGGTCATCACGGCAGCCGCTCATCCTCCCAAGATATTTTTTTGAAGACGGTAAATCCGGTTTATGCCGCCATTTCTTGCGGTGTCTCTAACAGATATGGTCATCCGCATGCGGAAACCCTTCAGGTTTTGAAGAAAATGAACATAACCTATTATCGAACCGATTTAAATGGAACCATTAGGGTTATATCGGACGGCAGTAATATTGCCATAACAACCGAAAAAGAGTGATGATATGAAATATGCTATAGATAGGTTTGAAGAGGATATCGCAGTTCTGCAGGATGATGACGGTAACTGTACTGATGTTAAGCGTGCATTATTGCCGGAGGATGTGCGTCAGGGTGACGTGCTGATATATGAGAACCAAAAATGGCGGCATGATGCCCAAGAGACATCAGACCGCCGAAAAAAGGTATTATCATTACAGGAACGAATATTAAAAAAGAAAAAGTGAAATCTATAGTCCTTACTTTTTCAGCCGTTCCGCCAAAGTCGCGTCAGGTGTGACATAAGCAGTGCGGTTTTTCTCATAAATCACCATTCCGGGAGGTGCGCCTGCCGGTTTTTTTACATTCCGCACTTCGGTGTAATCTACTGGTACCTGTCTTGAATCGGCCGCTTTGGAATGAAATGCAGCCAGGATTGCCGCCTGTTCAAGCGTTTGGTCGGGCACCATCTGTCCATTTGCCTGCACGATTACATGAGATCCGGATATATTTTTGGTGTGNNGGTGTGGAGCCAGATATCGCTGCCTTTGGCGGTCTTAAGTGTAAGACGATCATTTTGAACGTTATTTCTGCCAACCAGAATTGTAAATCCGTCGTCGGACACGAATTCATGCGGTCCCAGCGGAGCGGGCAGTTTCTTTCTACTGCGCTGAATTCGCAGATATCCCCCGGTAGCCAGCTCTTCGCGCAGCTCACCAAGTTCGCGAAGGGTTGAAACCCTCGACAGCGCATCAAAAACAGAATCAATGTATCTCAGTTCCTGCTCGCCGCGTTCGATTTGTTCCGCCAGTATACGTTCTGCAGTTTGTGCTTTTCTGTATTCCTTAAAACACTTTTGGGCATTTTGTGCCGCAGACATGGAAGGATCCAAAGGGACACGAACGGTGGCACATTCGGGATCAAAGTAATTGATAAGCTCGGCTGATTCCGCGCCTTTTTGGATCGCTCCTATATTTCCGTGAATTAAGTCTCCATAGATACGAAGCTGCTCCCGATCACCCGCCTGTGCCAGCTCCCGCTTTTGATTTTCAAGCTTTCGCGCTATACGGTCAGATGCATTGCTTAAAACCCTGAGAATGTCATGGGAATGCTGTTTTAGCCTTATTGCGGCATCTTTTTGCCGATAAAACTCGTCCAGCAGCAATGAAAAGCGATCAATTTCACGTCCAACAGCATTTAAGCCGTATTGTGTGATTGGCATAAAGCTGTATTCAAGCGGCTCGTTCTGTGGGTTAAAAAGTATATAAGGACAGCGGTTTTCTCCTGTTTTTACTGCCGCCATAACTCTTGACAGATAAAATACAGCTCTTTGTTTTTCATCTTCTGTCAGCGAATATGCATTGGTATCCCGGCCGCGCGTTGCCAGATGGGAT
>DOWI01000440.1 GCA_003519645.1 Oscillospiraceae bacterium | reverse complement strand
GTTTCGATTATCAAAGTCTTATCTTGGAAGCAATCCTGAAACAAGCCCAGGATAACATGGCGCAGGATCCCTATCTCTATTTCGAAGAATACCAGGATTCAATCAAAGAGTGCTTTAATCAACGGAGTTTTTATCTAGCCCCTGATGGGTTGGTAATCTATTACCAGCAGTATGAAATTGCGCCTTATTCCACCGGTATTGCCGAATTCACCATCCCTAACCTGTGATGAATTTCAAAATTCTGCGCGGTTTGGCGCCGGGATTGAGCGCCAAAACACGCTCGGTAATTTCGGCGACGGCGTCGCCTTGATTAAGCTTAGCGGCTTTCTCAAATACCTCTGCGCCCCAAAAGCTTTCAGTTGCGCAAAAAACGGTTGACGACCAGCCGTACTCGTCGCCTTTTGCAGAGATTTTCCGCTGCCGTCCGCACATTGTCAGATACATTTTCATCTGAAGCTCAACTAACGCACTATCGAATTTGGATTTCTCATCTTTCTCAAACCCTGCCAGCTGCTTCATAGCATGCAGCGGCAGCGTTCCATAATCCTGCGTGGCACTGTAAATGCGCTTGGCATGATTACTTATGGCACCGTCTTCATATTCTTTTTCCAGACTCATATTGCCGCGGCGCGCAGCGATGAAATATGGCGCCCATTCTTTTGTGATATAACCGCTCTTGTTGAAAAAGCACTTCGCATANNATAAGCAATGTCGTTACGCTCTTCCAATACGCGCATGCGCCATTCCCACGGATCGGTTTCAAGATCGCCGGTGTGCCATCGCACAGGCGTTTCATAGGGCGGCTCTTCATCCCAACTCCACGGAATCAGCGCAAATATCCCGGAACTGTTGCCACCGCCCAGTGAAAATCCCGCTTCCAATAGCGCATTCACAAAGTCGGCGTAGTTTCTGATCGGACTATGGTTCAATCTGTTTTCTCCCTTCCGCAACTGCGCGAATCAACCGAGTGCGTCGCCTCCATAGTTACTTGCTGTTACTCTTATGCACCGATAAATTCCGATTCAGCGATTAATGGTTTCCCGTCAATATACCGCCACTGTCTGACCAGATGAATCTTAACCCGTACGACAATTTCATCTTCATATGCGGAATACCTCTCAAAGGAGCTCGGATGTTTTTCCTGATAGGCCTGCGCAAAGAAGGCGTTTTGTTCTGCTAATGGATGACCGCATGTTGTCGCTGTTCCCTCAATCTCAAGGTCGCCGACGCACAATGCCACACGCGGATTAGCTGCAATTTGATCCATTTTCAGCGAATCATAGCCTGTCTGAAAGTAAATATCCAGACCGACGTTGATATGACTCATTGGGCGGATGGTAACGCGGTTATCGGCGCAAGTGGCCAGCGTCAGTACTTTTTCCTTTTTCAATACGCCAATGACTTCTGCGGCACCGATTTGGCATGTTTCAAATTTCAAATGTATCGCTCTCCCTTCACACTCCATCTTAGCATCATTAACATGACAACAGTCTGTCGTGTTCAATCACTGTGGATCCCCGGTTGCAGGAAAAAAGCCGCTATGAAGGCTTTATGCCTCTCATAGCGGCCCGGGAAAGGTCGCCCTTTGCGCGCTGCTATTGCTCTTTTCTTCTGATTGGTAACCAGTATTCTATTTTGTTTTCATCGAAGTATACTTCCAATTCCGGACCATTATCATGTTCATATAAACTATTATTGGGTAGCCATTCTGCCATATTTCATCGGTTTCTACAGCAATATAGAAATAAAAGCTTCTAACACTCGGGTCTTTTTCTGTACATGATAACCCTAAAATTGCACTCTTAGTCTGACTGCTTTTCTTCATGGTATTGAATTTTTTTATCTTTTCGATATCGCCTTCTTGATGACATCTTTTCCAGAACTCGCCGAATGCATTGTTATCAGTGCCTGGAATCCAGGTTTTTGCCCCTATAACATTAAACGCTTCTTTGCGTTCTATTCGTATTGAAACCATTCAATTCTCCCCCATTACCACAATTGCTCCCTCAGAGATTTGGGTTGTTTGCCGTCAATATCTGTAAATCCGTATTTCTGAGCGACTTCAGCCGCAATTAGAATTTTCCCTGTTTCAGAATGCCTATTGCTATCTCCGGCTAAAGCTGCCACGCATCTTCCGATAAATTGAGGAGACTCTGAATTAGATAGATCAAAACAGTCTTTATTTCTCATTACTGATTCCGTCCTTACCAAACCTGGATATAACGATATTACTGTCACGCCGTGATCTTTTAACTCAAAAGCAGTATCAGCCGTTAACCGATCTACAGCTGCCTTACAAACTCCGTAGGCAACATTCGACATATGTTTCCTGCCTGCATAATACGAAATGTTTACAATCAGGCCATCATTTTGGTTAATCATAATCGGCGCTGCGAAGGCACTGGCAACATACGTTGACCTTAATCCGACAGTTTGCATATCATCCCAAAGAGAGAGTGGTTGTTTCCAAAAAGGGGTTTCAAATATGTATTCTTCTGGCTTGGTAACTTTGACATGAAGGCTTCATGCCTCATAGCGGTTCCCATGCATCCAACCNNCTTCTGGCTTGGTAACTTTGGCGATATTTTCGTACCCTGCCCAGGCATTATTAACAAGAATATCTATTTTGCCTCGCTCTTTTAAGACCCTGTCAAATAATGCTTTTACTTCAATATCATTTCTATGGTCGCATCTGATTGGAATTCCTTTACCGCCAATCTTATTGACCTCTTCCGCAGTCTCGTTTATAGTTCCCGGCAACGGAACAGTGGCATCCTCTTTCTTGACCGTCCGTCCCGTAACATATACTGTTGCTCCAAATTCCCCTAACCCCAGAGCAATTCCTTTTCCAACACCTCTGCTC
>DOWI01000046.1:15191-15639 GCA_003519645.1 Oscillospiraceae bacterium | reverse complement strand
AGCTAAGCCGGTGGTATTGACTACAGCACATTATATTCTGCAAGCTTTTTATACCGTTCATAACGTCCGGTCGCATTCTGGGCGGCCAGTTCATACAAGTCGGGTGCCAATTCAGGAAATACATTCAAAAGCTGAGAATATCGAACCTCGCTGTTTAAAAACTCCTTGTAATCCGATTTTGGCTCCCTGGAATCAAGCTGAAAGGGATTCTTGTCTTCTGTTTTCAGTCTGGGATCATATCTGTNNCGTTGTATCTGTAAAGGTGCCAGTATCCTGCTTCAACCGCTTTTTTCTCCTGCTGAAGGCTTGTCCCCATTCCGGTCTTGATTCCGTGATTGATACATGGGGCATAAGCAATAATCAGCGAAGGCCCGTTATACCGTTCTGCCTCTGTGATTGCCTTGATGGTCTGATTCATATTTGCCCCCATAGCAATTTGTGCTACATA
>DOWI01000046.1:0-15143 GCA_003519645.1 Oscillospiraceae bacterium | reverse complement strand
CATCACAAAAATATTAATATCTTCTCCGGTTGAAATCACATGATCCAATCCGCCGTAATCAATATCATATGCCCATCCGTCGCCGCCGATTGACCATATCGATTTTTTGACAAGAAAGTCCTTGTTATCCAACAGGAATTTTAGATCAATATTCTTTGAAGTATCTATGCCTTTAAGGATTTCAATAAGCTCTCTTGATGTCTGCCTGGATCCTTCACCGTCATAGACCGATTCCAGCCAACGCTGTAAAGTGTTTTTCAAATTACCATTTACATCGGATTCAACCAGTCTAATAGCGGTCTTTATCAGTTTTTCACGAATCTGTTTTACTCCCAGATGCATACCCAAACCGAATTCCGCGGCGTCTTCAAACAACGGATTAATCCATGCAGGCCCTTTTCCTCTTGCATTTGTCGTATATGCGATAGACGGCGCAGATGCACCCCAGATGGATGAACAGCCGGTAGCATTGGAGATCATCATCCTATCCCCGAAAAGCTGTGTCAGCAGTTTGATATATTGGGGTTCTCCGCATCCCGGGCATGCTCCGTTAAATTCCAGATAAGGGCGGACAAGCTGGCTACCCTTTAGCGTGTACTTATTCATCAGATCATCCTTGGCGGTAACGGTCATTGCATATTCCCAGTTGTCCGATTCCATTTCAATTTCTTTCTCAGCCGGCTTCATAATTAAGGCTTTGCCTTTTGCAGGGCAAATATCGGCACAATTTCCGCAGCCGGTGCAGTCAAGGGGTGAGACCTGTATTCTAAACTGAAGGTTTTCAAGTCCCTTGCCAATTGCATTTTTAGTTTTGAACGTATCAGGTTTGCTTTGATTCTCCTGTTCATTTAATAAGAATGGACGAATTGTAGAATGCGGGCAGATATAGGAACATTGTGTGCACTGAATGCATTTGTTTATCTGCCATTCGGGAATCATTGGAGCAATGCCGCGCTTTTCATATGCGGTCGTACCCGGCGGGAATGTTCCGTCCTCCATACCTGCAAATGCGCTGACAGGAAGCTCATCGCCGGCGTGTCTTGCCATGGGTATCTGAATGTTCCGAACAAAATCTGGATAGTCCTTTACAGCTTGATCCCCATCTTTCGCTTCTTTCCAGGATTCGGGAACCTTAACCTTTACAAGGGCATCCGCGGCTCTGTCCACCGCATCCTGATTCATCCGTACAATATCCTGACCCTTCCTCCCATACATCTTTTGAATAGAATTTTTGAGATAAACAACCGCCTCTTCAAACGGAATCACTCTGGCAAGCCTGAAGAAGACCGACTGCATCACCATATTAATTCGGTTGCCCAGCCCTACTTCCGAAGCAATTTTCATAGCATCAATGATATAAAAAGACACATTGTTGTTCGCAATATCTCGTTTAATGGAAGCCGGCAGCTTGTCCTCTAACTCATCCGGACTCCAGGGGCATGTCAGTACAAAGGTTCCGCCTTTTTTTATGCCTTTCAGTAAATCATATTGATGAATAAAGGAAGTATTATGACAGGCGATATAATCCGCGCTGTAAACAAGGAAGGGTGAGCGCAGCGGCTTCGGACCAAATCGGAGGTGTGATATAGTGGTACCTCCCGATTTTTTGCTATCGTACGAAAAATAGCCCTGCACATATAGCTGGGTATGATCTCCGATAATCTTGATTGCTGTCTTATTGGAACCGACTGTTCCGTCGGAACCCAGCCCCCAGATTTTACAGCTGATTGTGCCGTCGGGTGTGGTATCGATATCCTCCTCTTCGGAAAGCGAGGTATGGGTAACGTCATCCATAATCCCGATCGTAAATCTATCCTTTGGAACATCCTGTTTCAAATTGTTGAAAACCGCTAATATCTGCGACGGGCGTGTATCCTTAGAAGAAAGGCCATATCTGCCGCCGACAATCGATATATCTCTGTTGTTTTTCAAGGCAGACACAACATCCAGATAAAGAGGCTCTCCGGTTGCCCCATTTTCCTTGGTTCTGTCCAGTACAGCAATCCGTTTTACGCTTTTTGGGATTGCATCTATGAATTTATTGACGGCAAAAGGCCTGTAAAGATGCACCCTGATGGCACCAATTTTTTCACCCTTAGAGGTTAGGAAATCAATTGTTTCATCTACCGTATCGCAGACCGAACCCATTGCGATAATGATCCTGTCCGCGTCTTCCGCGCCGTAATAATCATATAGTTTATATTCTCTTCCGGTCAGCATTTCAAATTCTTTCAGATGGTTTTCAACAATATCCGGCAGCACATTATAGAACGTGTTGGCTCCTTCACGCTGCTGAAAATAGATATCCGGGTTTTGGGTTGTACCCCTAATTACAGGATGTTCGGGGTTCAGCGCCCTGTCTCTGAATTCCTTGACAGCCTGCATATCTACAAGTCCTTTTAAGTCCTGCATATCTACTGTATCAATTTTCTGATATTCGTGTGAGGTACGGAATCCGTCAAAAAAATGTATAAACGGTATTCTTGACTTGATAGAAGACAGGTGGGCGATAATCCCGAAATCCAGAACCTCCTGAACGTTTGATGATGCGAGCAGAGCAGCTCCGGTCTGGCGGCACGCCATTACATCCTGATGATCCCCGAATATCGACAGCGCATGCGTGGCTATCGATCTTGCGGTAACATGAAGCACGCCGGGCAGAAGCTCGCCCGCCATCTTATATAAACTGGGAATCATAAGCAATAAGCCTTGGGAAGCGGTATAGGTTGAAGCAAGCGTACCTGCCTGTAATGCACCGCGCATGGTCGCTGCCGCCCCTGCCTCCGACTGCATCTCAACCACACGAACCGTCTGCCCAAAAATATTTTTTCTTCCGTGTGCCGACCATTCATCAACACCCTCAGCAATTGGTGTTGACGGAGTGATCGGATAAATTGAGGCGACTTCGGTAAAAGCGTATGCGGCGATCGCCGCAGCTTTATTGCCGTCCAGCGTCTCTCTTTTGGGGGATATATCTAGACTGTTCATATGCTGTCTCCTTAATGGTATATACATTCAATCCCTTTTATTATTTTTAGATATTAAGAATTTATACCATTCTGAAGAGTGAACCGAAATAAAAAGAATAATTGTTACCCCAAAACAAATAATAGAGAAATGTAAAAATTCTGTTCGAATAAGGGAACCGGTATGCTTACATTATTGAAGAACCTAATTTGTTACAGTCCCGAATTTTTAGGTAAAAAGGATATCCTGCTATGTAACGAAAAAATATATAAAATACAGCCGACAATAGAAATGGCTGATGTTTATGAAAATATATATGACCTGGATGGATTACTTGCTTTTCCGAGTCTGATTGACCAGCATCTCCATATAATCGGGGGCGGTGGCGAGGACGGCATTGCAAGTCGGATTAACGAAATTGGAGCTGAGGAAATAACGGCAGCCGGTGTTTCAACGGTTGTCGGCATTCTGGGCGCTGACAGCTGCACCAAAAGCCTTGAAGCACTGTATGCCAAGGCAAAAGCTTTAGAGATACAGGGGCTTACTGCTTATATTTATGCGGGAAGCTATTCTTTTCCACCAATTACAATTACCAAGGACGTTATTCATGATCTGGTTTATGTAGACAAAGTGATTGGGGTAAAAACCGCTCTATCCGATCACAGATCCACTCACCCAAATATATATGACCTGCTGAAACTGGCATCGGATACCCATTTGGGTGGTATGCTGTCAGGGAAGGCAGGGGTTGTTCATATTCATATAGGCGACGGGAAAAGAGGATTGAAACCGTTACTGGATCTCATTAGAGAGTCGGATTTGGATTTGCAGATGTTTGTACCCACCCATGTAAACCGCAGTGCAAAATTATTCAGCCAGGCAAAGGAATACTGCAAATCAGGTGGGAGTATTGACCTGACTTCAGGTGAAACGGCAGGTATTTCCGTACCTGCCGCAATTCATGAACTGATGATTGAGAGAATCAGTATCAACAATGTCACTGTCAGCTCAGACGCAAACGGAAGCATCCCAAGTGGGGGCACCAGCTGCATAAATTCGTTATATAAGGATATCATTGATTGTATCAATCAACAGCGCATACCTATTGAAATTGCCTTTAGTCTTGTTACCAAAAATGTTGCAGAAGGATTAAAGCTTTATCCAAGCAAGGGCACGCTCTCTCAAGGAAGCGATGCTGATATTCTAATAACCGACCAAGCTTACAATATAAAAATGCTGTTTTGCAGAGGAAAGCTGCTGCATCAGCGAGGTTAATTAAATTATGGTGGTGTATTTGTGAAAAAGAACAAAGGATACTTGATTATAATTGGCGGAGCTGAGGATAAAAAAGGGGAACGTGTAATATTAAAACAAGTACCTGAAATGCTGTCTAAGGGAGATATTTTAACAATATTGACTACCGCAACAGAACAGCCGGAGGAGACAGGAAACAATTATTATGAGGTCTTCAGACGTCTGGGCGTAGAGGACATTCAAATATTAGACATTAATACCCGGGATGATGCCGATGATCCGGATATTTGCGAATATATAAAAAAATCAAAATGTCTTTTCATGACAGGCGGCGATCAGCTTAGGATTACGAGTATTTTGGGCGGTACACGTGCCTATAGCGAAATCAAGGAATTGTACCAATCCGGCGGCATTATAATGGGAACAAGCGCGGGCGCTTCTGTTATGAGTTCCACAATGGTGGTTCAGGGGAATGATAATGAGCCTGCAAGGAAATGCACATTAAAGATGGCACCGGGATTAGGGCTATTTGAAGGCGTTATCATCGATCAGCACTTTGACCAGAGGGGTAGATTCGGGAGACTGCTCTGCGGTGTTGCTGAAAATCCCGATGTTTTGGGAATTGGAATCGATGAGGATACCGCCGTCAAGTTATATCCCGATTTGCATTTTGAAATCATCGGCTCAAACTCTGTTACCATCATTGACGGCAAGACAATCCAAAGCTCGAATGTATCGGAGCTAAACCCGAATGAAATACTGGCAATTATGGGCGTGACGGTTCATGCCTTGCCGCAGGGGTATGGGTTTTATCTTGAAAGCAGAAAGGTTATGCGTTTAAAAAATGAAAAATGATCAGATTAAAATACTGGACTTTGTAACGTATATAGGCAGAAGTATTTACAGCGCCAGACCTGTAATGAAAATGGTTGTTGATATCGGCAAATACAAGGACATACCGACAAAAGATATCAAAGGATTTAATGAAAGACTTTTGAATGCCTTTCCGGGTTTAAAAAAAAATTACTGCGGTCTGGGCTACGAGGGCGGTTTTTTGGAAAAGCTGAACAGCGGTACCTACATCGCACACGTTCTGGAACACACCATTCTCGAAATGCAATCCATGCTGGGATATGACGTCCGATATGGTAAAACCAGAGTTATGGAAAAGCCGACAGAGTATTATCTTGTATATGAATACGAAAATGAGGTCTGCGGACTTGAGTGCAGTAAAACAGCGGTATTCATATTGAATTATTTTATCAAAGATAAAGACATTGCGATCAATGAATTTCTTGAGTATCTTAAAAAGGTGTCCATCAATGCAGAGCTTGGTCCCAGCACCTCTGCAGTCGTGAACGAAGCCAAACGAAGAGGCATACCCGTTACAAGAATCGGGAATGAAAGTCTTGTTAGACTCGGCTATGGCAAACACAGCAGAATCATTGAATCAACGCTGACCGATTCAACATCCTGCATATCCGCCGATATATCGTCAAATAAGCAGCTTACAAAATCAATTTTAAGCGAGCATCATATTCCCGTGCCTTATGGAAAGGTTGTATACTCCGAAATATCAGCGGTTATCGCCGCAAATCAATTGGGCATGCCGGTGGTTTTGAAACCGTTTGACGGAAATCAGGGGAAAGGCGTTTATCTGAATCTAAACTGCGAATCTGATATTAAGCATGCCTTTAAAGAAGCCAGCAAATACAGCAATGGAATTATTGTGGAAAAGTATATCACCGGAAGGGACTACCGTATTCTTGTTGTGNNAGATAAGGTAAGCGCTGTGGCTGAGCGGCTTCCGGCTATGGTAATCGGAGACGGGCACCATACAGTCAAAGAACTCGTCGAGATGGTAAACATGAGTGAAAATCGTGGGGAGAATCATGAAAAACCTCTCACAAAAATCAAGCTGGACAGCGTATCGCAAGATATTCTTGGGGAAAGCGGTTTAACCGTTGACTCGATTCCCGATGAAGGTCAGACTGTGAAGCTGAGAACAAACGGCAATTTAAGCACCGGCGGAACAGCAATTGACTGTACCGATATCATTCATCCCGAAAACGCAGAGCTTGCCGTACTTGCGGCAAACGCAATCGGCATTGATATTGCCGGTATCGACATCATAACGGACGATATTTCTAAATCAATTATAGAAACCGGCGGGGCAATCGTGGAAGTGAACACTGCTCCGGGTATTCGTATGCACATTTATCCCAGTGAAGGCAAACCACGTGATGTAGCGGTTGATATTGTGGATCATCTTTTTCCAAATAAAGAATCGTATCACTTCCCAATTGTTTCGGTTACAGGGACGAATGGAAAAACCACTACGATTCGTTTGATCAGCCATGTTCTGTCTCTTGCAGGTAAATCGGTAGGGAAGACCAGCACAACCGGCACATATATCGCAGATAAGTGTATCTGTAAGGGTGACAATTCCGGGCCGAGAAGCGCAAGAACCCTGCTGTCCAATAAAATGATTGACGTTGCCGTTCTGGAAACCGCGCGCGGGGGTATTCTGCGGGGAGGGCTTGGTTATAACCTTGCAGATGTTGGTATCATTATGAACATTGCGGAGGATCATCTTGGTTTGGACGGAATTGAGACACTTGAGGATCTTGCTTTTGTAAAATCGGTGGTGACCGAAGCGGTAAAAAAAGAAGGGTATGCTGTATTAAATGCGGATGACGGTATGACGCCTTATTTAATGAACCGAACCAAGGCTGACATCATTCTTTTTTCAAAAAAAGAAATACAGCAAGATGATTTCAGGAATTATATCCACGTATTTACACAGGATGATTGGATTAAAGTGCGGGACCGAGATAAGGTAATCAATATTGTTCAGATTCCCGATATCCCGATTACTCTAGGAGGGCAGATTGAATGCAATATAGAAAATTCTTTGGCTGCAACCGCAGCCCTTTATGCTTTAAGAATCCCGTTTTATATGATTGCAGAGGGACTGAAATCCTTTGAAATGAATTCCGGAAGATTTAACCTTTATTATATAAAAAATTTCCGTGTCATGCTGGACTACGGGCACAATCTTGCTGGTTATGAACAGGTAGTTAAGGCATGTAAGAATATTGGGTATGCAAGACTGGTGGGCGTAATCGGGATGCCGGGCGACAGAAAAGATGACTCTATCAAATCCGTGGGGGAATTTTGTTCTAGGGTATTCGATCAGATTTATATTAAGGAAGACGCCAATAAAAGAAACCGCCGTGATTTTGAAGTGGCGCGCTTATTTTATGATGAGATTATTAAAAACGGATTTGACCAACAAAAAATTCAAATTATACAAAAAGAGTTGGACGCTCTAAAGGAAGCAATTAATAATGCAAAAAATAATGATTTAATTGTGGTTTTCTATGAAGATTTAGAGCCTTTGCAGCAGTTGTTGAAAGAACAGGAAGTGAAGGATGAACTTGTATCTGTTACATCATGAGTATAAAGCCCTTACCCCCATCTGATTTTCGGCTGATTTTAATAGATGAATTGGTTCAACTATCAGTAATTGTAAAGGAAATTAATTGTTGTGATACAGCCCTTTTCAAATTAAAGAATATTTGCTATAATGAAAAGAACAAACATTTGTCCGTAGGGTTTACAGGGGGCTGAATCATATGGGTAGCGGTGGATTGCACCAAGGGCATCGTGAACGTATAAAGAAGAGGTTTCTTAGGGATGGATTACAGGGATTTGAGCCCCATCAGATTCTTGAAATGCTGCTTTTTTTCGGTATTCCCCGTAAGGACACAAATGAAATTGCACATGAATTGCTGGACACCTTTGGAAGCCTGTCCGGCGTTTTGAAGGCTTCGTATGATGATTTGCTAAATGTCAAAGGGATGACCCCGGGTTCGGCGACGCTGGTTCGTTTTAGCGGTCAGCTGATTCGCGAATACTATAATAGCGAGCTTTCAAAGGATATGATTCTTGACAGTACAGAAAAAATGGGGCAGTATGTGCTGCCAAAATTCTTTGGTGAGTATAACGAAAAGGTTCTATTAGTCTGCCTGGATAATAAATGCAAGGTGCTTCATTCCTCGTTTGTGTCCGAAGGCAGTATGAATGCTACCGAAATTCACGTTCGAAGAATATTGGAGCAGGCAATCAGAAATCACGCCACCGCGGTTGTTCTGGCACATAATCATCCGAGCGGGTTTGCTCTTCCAAGCCTTGAGGATCAGCAAAGCACAAAGGCAATCACAAATGCTTTATATGTTGCCGGTATACAGCTTGTGGATCATCTGATTGTTGCCGAGGATGATTTTGTATCCATGAGGAGCACGTCTGCGCTTGCTTCACTGTTTAAGCCAACCAACCGCTAATACATATGTGATCAATCTACGGAGGATTTCGATGGATTGTTTTTGTCTTAAATCAGAATATAAGCCGACGGGTGACCAGCCCGCGGCCATTGAAGCATTATCCAATGGAATTTTGCAGGGGATGCGGGAACAGTCATTGCTTGGGGTAACCGGTTCGGGTAAAACCTTTACCATGGCGAATGTCATTGCGAATATAAACCGCCCGACACTTGTTCTGGCGCACAATAAAACACTGGCAGCACAGCTTTGCAGTGAATTCCGTGAATTTTTCCCCGATAATGCTGTCGAATATTTTGTTAGCTATTATGATTATTATCAGCCGGAAGCTTATTTACCCTCGACCGATACCTATATTGAAAAGGATTCGGCAATTAATGAAGAAATAGATAAGCTACGACATTCCGCAACATCGGCGCTTGCCGAGAGGCGGGATGTTATTATCGTTGCGAGCGTATCTTGTATTTACAGCTTGGGTAGTCCAATAGATTATCGCAGTCAGGTTATCTCTCTACGTCCCGGTATGAAGAAAAAACGAGATGATCTGTTGGCGAAGCTGGTTGAAATTCAGTATGAGCGCAATGATATTAATTTTGTACGCAATAAATTTAGAGTTCGTGGTGATGTTGTCGAGATTTTCCCTGCGTATTCGGGCGAAACGGTAATCAGAATCGAGTTTTTTGGTGATGAAATCGACAGAATCAGTGAAATTAATCCCCTAACGGGCGAGCTTAAAGGCGTAGTAAACCATGTTGCAATATATCCGGCATCCCATTATATTGTTCCGCCTGAAAAAATGGAGGAGGCCATTGCCAACATTGAAAAAGAGTTAGATGAAAGGGTGGAGTTTTTTAAGCAGGAAGGAAAGCTGCTGGAGGCACAGCGGATTCTTCAACGCACCCGCTACGATATAGAGATGCTCCAGGAGATTGGAATTTGCAAAGGTATTGAAAACTACTCACGGGTTTTATCTGGCCGGGAGCCCGGCAGCATACCCTATACGTTGCTGGATCACTTTCCGGATGATTTTCTTCTCATGGTGGATGAATCACATGTTATGTTGCCGCAGGTACGCGGAATGTTCGGCGGAGATTTTGCAAGGAAGAAGAGTCTGATTGATTACGGATTTCGCTTGCCCAGTGCATACGATAACCGTCCACTTAATTTTGAGGAATTTTATAACCACATCAATCAAGTAGTTTTTGTAAGCGCAACCCCCGGCCAATTTGAGCGCCAGCACAGCGCGCAGATTGTTGAACAGGTGATTCGCCCGACAGGGCTAATTGATCCCGAGATTATTGTGAAACCGGTTGAGGGACAGATTGATGACCTTATGGCCGAAATACGTGAACGTTCTGAGCGTAACGAGCGTGTTTTGGTCACAACCCTTACCAAAAAAATGGCGGAGGATCTGACAAAATATTTTGATGACAACGGCATCAAGGTCAGATATATGCATCATGATATTGATACCATGGAGCGAATGGAAATTATCCGTGACCTACGGTTGGGGGAGTTCGATGTTTTGGTGGGCATAAATCTGTTGCGTGAAGGACTTGATTTGCCTGAGGTTTCACTTGTCGCCATTCTGGATGCGGATAAAGAAGGCTTTTTGCGCTCCGAAACATCCCTGATACAGACCATCGGACGCGCGGCGCGTAATGTTCAGGGATTGGTTATCATGTACGCCGACAGTGTCACGCCTTCTATGGAGCGTGCTATAAATGAAACAAACCGACGCCGCGAAATCCAGATGCAGTATAATCAAAAACACGGTATAACACCGCGGAGTATAAACAAAGACGTTCGAGAAATTATAGAAATTACATCACACGGAAAGTCTGCAGACAAATCTTCAAAGAAGTTGTCTAGAGCTGAGCGCATGAAGCTGATAGAGGAGCTGACAAGGGAAATGAAAAACGCTGCTCTTCTTCTTGAATTTGAGCATGCAGCCTATCTGCGTGACCGGATCAAAAAGCTACAGGGCTGAAAATAATCGTAATCGGTTTATATTATTATCGCATAGAACCCGGAAAGGATATTTTTAATGCAGAATTCAAAGCTCATAATCAAGGGAGCACGAGAGCATAATCTTAAAAATATAAATATTGAAATACCGAGGGATAAGCTTGTTGTATTTACCGGATTGTCAGGCTCGGGAAAATCTTCGCTTGCTTTTGACACAATTTACGCTGAGGGACAGCGCAGATATGTTGAAAGTCTATCATCCTATGCTCGTATGTTTTTAGGGCAAATGGACAAGCCTGATGTTGATACAATTGAAGGCTTGTCTCCTGCAATTTCAATTGACCAGAAAACAACATCAAAAAATCCAAGATCAACCGTCGGTACGGTAACCGAAATTTTTGACTATATGCGTCTTCTTTTTGCAAGAATCGGTATTCCTCATTGTCCAATATGCAGACGAGAGATCAGACAACAAACAGTCGATCAGATTGTGGATAAAATTCTAGAGCTTCCACAGGATACGCGTATACAGATTCTTGCACCGATGGTCAGAGGGCGTAAGGGAGAGCATGTTAAAGAATTTGAATCAGCGCGCAAATCAGGCTTTGTGCGGGTAAGGGTGGACGGAATCATTTACGATCTTTCCGAAACCATCAAGATTGAAAAAAACAAAAAGCATACCATTGAAATTGTTATTGACCGTTTGGTGATATCCCCTGATATACGAAGTCGTCTGGCTGATTCGATTGAAACCGCAACCTCTCTCTCGGGCGGTCTTNNGGTTGACGTGGTGGATGGGGAAGAGATGACCTTTTCACAAAATTACGCATGTCCCGAACACGGCATTAGTATTGAAGAGCTTACTCCCCGTATGTTTTCGTTTAATAATCCTTATGGAGCATGCCCGAAATGTACCGGTCTGGGGATATTTATGTCCATTGATCCGGATATTGTAATAGCCAATAAAAACCTGTCGATTCGTGAAGGCGGGATACGTGCAAGCGGATGGAGCTATATTGATTCGGGTACAATTTCACAGATGTATTATGAAGCACTTGCCAAACATTATGACTTTTCCCTTGATACGCCGATTAATAAACTTCCCAAAGACATTTTAGACATAATTCTTTACGGCAGTAAGGGCGAAAGGATTAAAATGACTCGGAAAAGCGAATATGGATCCGGCACTTATATGAACGAATTCGAGGGCGTTATTAACAACCTCCAGCGTAGATATAATGAGACCTCCAGCGAATGGATGCGTGAGGAGCTGGAATCTTATATGAGCCAGGTTCCTTGTCCCGAGTGCGGCGGCATGAGGCTTAAGTCTGAAAGCCTGGCTGTTACGATCAATGGCATCAATATTTCGGAAATGTCGCAGATGTCTGTCAGTGATGCCCTGGAGTTTATTAATAATGTAAAATTAAGTAAACGTGAACGTTANNCAAACGTGAACGCATCATAGCCGACCGTATTTTGAAGGAAATTACGGAACGCTTGGGATTCCTTCACAGTGTGGGTCTGGATTATCTTACGCTTTCACGTTCAGCCGGCACTTTATCTGGAGGCGAAAGCCAGCGCATTCGCCTGGCTACCCAAATCGGTTCTTATCTTATGGGCGTATTGTATAGCCTGGACGAGCCAAGTATCGGCCTGCATCAGCGCGATAATGCCAAGCTTTTAAACACACTTCAGCGGTTGCGAGATTTAGGGAATACGCTGATCGTTGTTGAGCATGATGAAGACACCATGCGCTGTGCCGACTGGATTGTGGATATCGGTCCCGGTGCGGGGGTGCACGGCGGTGAGATTGTATATTCAGGCCCTGTTGAGAAGCTCTACAGCTGCGAAAACTCCGAAACGGGACAGTATTTAAGCGGGCGAAAGGCAATTCCCATTCCCAAAAAACGCCGTAAGGGAAATGGCAAGCTGCTTACTGTTCGCGGGGCTTGCGAAAACAATCTCAAGAATATAGACGCATCCTTTAAGCTGGGCGCTTTTAACTGTGTAACCGGTGTTTCGGGATCCGGTAAATCATCCCTTGTAAATGAAATTCTATATAAGCATCTGGCATCCGAGCTAAACCGTGCCCATACCAGAGCGGGGGCACATTTGAGGATGGAAGGTCTGGAGGCGCTTGACAAGGTAATTAGTATCGATCAATCCCCAATCGGTCGTACACCGCGCTCCAACCCTGCTACTTACACAGGCGTATTTAATGATATACGTGAGTTGTTTTCATCTACAAACGATGCAAAAATGCGTGGCTATCTTGCAGGACGCTTCTCATTCAATGTAAAAGGCGGGCGATGTGAGGCCTGTCAGGGCGATGGAATTATTAAGGTTGAGATGCACTTTTTGCCTGACATTTATGTTCCATGCGAGGTTTGCATGGGGCAAAGGTATAATCGTGAGACACTTGAAGTCAAATATAAAGAGAAAAATATACATGAAGTACTGGAGATGACGGTAGATGAAGCAACCCAGTTTTTCGAAAGTATTCCCAAAATTCATCGTAAGCTTCAAACCTTGGTTGATGTAGGACTTGGATATGTTAAGGTTGGTCAGCCTGCCACCACCCTCTCGGGCGGTGAAGCACAACGAGTTAAGCTTGCTACTGAATTGGCCCGCCGGGCAACAGGGCGTACCATCTATATTCTGGATGAGCCTACCACCGGATTGCATACAGCTGATGTTCACCAACTGATAAATGTTTTGCAAAAACTTGTTGAAGGCGGAAATACGGTGATCGTAATTGAGCATAATCTCGATGTGATTAAAACTGCCGATTATATATTGGATTTAGGTCCGGAGGGCGGAGATAAAGGCGGCTACATTGTTGCTTCCGGTACCCCCGAAAAGGTTGCTGCATGCAGCGAATCATATACCGGCCAGTACCTAAAGCAGGTTTTGGGAAAAAATAAGGGATAAAAATCAGGTGTTTCTTAATCTAGAGCCGCCATTGAGATGGCTCCGATTGAAGAATTTACAATTCTTTAATATAATTAAAAGGTTATTCCTGTATGATGGAATTGTAAAGGACGAAATGGGATTCTTAATGGGATTGTACCAATTTTATATTGGTCACGGGAAAGGCATGGCCTGATTTATGTTTGGATACGTACGATTGTACAAGCCAGACCTTAGAATGGCAGAATATGAGCACTATCAGGGGATATACTGTTCTCTGTGCAAGCAATTGGGAAGGAGCTACGGATTACTTTCAAGGTTCACCCTGAGTTATGATTTCACATTTCTGGCTGTATTTCGTATGGCACTTTCAGATGAATGCGAGGGTTTTAAAAAGGGTCGTTGTTTGTTCAACCCACTGAAGAAACGAACCTGCTGCTGTAATAATGAACATATACAGTATGCAGCAGATGTTGCTTCAATTTTAATGTATTTTAAAATTAAAGATAATATTGCCGATAGGTCCTTTTTCTCATCATTGCCTGCGCGGCTACTATTGCCATTTGCAGGCCACGCAAGGAAGAAGGCTGCAAACAAGCTTCCCGAACTGGATACATTGGTGAAAGACTGTATGCAGCAGCAGTCCAAGCTGGAATCAGAAAAAAACGGTTCGATTGACGCCGCGGCAGATCCTTCAGCAATGATTCTGTCAGCCATTGCCAGTGATAGCGCAAATGATGAAAACGAGCGTCGAATTCTTGAAAGATTTGGATATTGTCTCGGACGCTGGATATATTTGATCGATGCTGTAGATGATCTTATAGAGGACTGGTCTGATGGCAACTATAATCCTTTTATTTATTCTAAAGGAATTAGTCAGGATAATCCGCCGGATGAAAATATGCTTCAGTCGCTGCTGCCGACATTGAACGCTTGTTTGGCGGAATGTATTGCTGCATTTAATCTCCTCACAACACAACGTTTTGACGGGATAATTAGAAATGTACTTGAGCAAGGAATGCCATCTGTACAGCAGCAGGTGCTTGCAAAAAAGGGGAGTAAACATGAGCGTAAATGATCCATATAAGGTCCTTGGAATCTCACCGGATGCAACCGATGAAGAATTAAAAGCTGCGTACCGAGAGCTTGCGAGAAAATATCATCCCGATAATTACTCCAATAATCCTCTGTCCGATCTTGCGCAGGAGAAGATGCAGGAGATCAACGAAGCTTATGACACCATCGTACAAATTCGCCGTCGGGGCGGGGGTTCATCTCAGGGAGCCGGAGGCTCTCATTCAACGGGTAGTTCCCGTTATTACGACATTCGCAGCATGATCAACTCCGGCAGAGTTCTTGATGCCGAGATGCTGTTGGTTGGTATTCCTACTTCTTCGAGGGATGCCGAATGGTATTTCCTGAAAGGCAGTGTTTTATTCAAAAAGGGATGGCTGGAAGATGCCTATAATCACTTTCAGACCGCATCGCGTATGGAGCCTACGAATATGGAATATCGCACTGCGGTAAACCAGATTAACATGCAAAGGCAAACTGGGGGATATCGTGCTGCCGGCGGACGTGCATATAATGGCGGATGCAGCGGATGCGACATGTGCACCGGCCTTATATGTGCTGACTGTTGCTGCGAATGTATGGGCGGCGATTTGATAAGCTGTTGCTGATGGCGATGGTTCCATTCAT